>NZ_QPTY01000004.1:0-139730 GCF_005236045.1 Enterococcus sp. VV15 | reverse complement strand
AAACAGCCCCATGACGATTCTAAGATTCCACCCAGAAATCAATCAATTTCGTGGTGAAACATTCTTGGAGAAAAAGACGCGACAGGAAGAACTTGTGGTTAGAGAAACCAATCGTATAAAAAGTGAAATACATACTTTGAAAGATATACTAAAAGTAAAAGATTCTGTGGGGAATGGACAACTAGGTTCATCGCAATTAGATCATGGGAAACGAATCCGACTTTTACAGGGGGTAAATACCCTTCCAGCGCCTTTAGATAGATCACTTGCTTGGAATAAGTTGAGACAACCAATAGTATATTCTTCAAATATAGTCAAAAGAATAGAGAATCCTACGGTACGACCCAAAGAACTATCTAGTTTTATTCCATCTCGACCTATCGAGGTTGCATCTAACGATCTTGCAAGTGAAGATGAGCTGAGATCGTTGATCTGGTCGTATATTGAGGACTCGTTGTCTTCCCATCCTAATCCTGACATTCGAGTGACTAAGGGGCTTGATTCAAGTAAAGTACCAGATTTTATCCAACCGTTTCAAAAACAACTTTCAAAGGATTTTGAAAAGGCGAGAAGAGCTTTTTTGTATCTAAAAGATATGTGCCAAGACTTGTTGACAAAAGCGATTATTTCAGATACCCGTCAAGGGCAATATTTGACGCAAATGTTCCAGTTGGAACATTCAATGAATAAAGAGGAGATATTACGGGAGATTAATAAAAAATTAATGTCAATAGCAACAAAAGGAGAACAAGTCCTTCAACAAACTAAAGATTTGGGATTTGAAAATGTTTGGATTGCGTCTACTGGATTGATTTTGAACACACAGACAGGAAAATATGAATCACTGTTGACCAAACGTCATGCTCCCAATGCATTCGTAATTCCACAGGACCCACAATGTAGAATGATATTTTTAGCAGATGTTTTCCATACAAATCCTGATTTAGTTGCAGATGTTTCAAAAAAATACGAATTAAAAAAATCTGAATTTGAGGTCGTATTACATGAAACGACACATCTTGGTTCTCATACAGGGGATTTAATGCAGTTTCGGATACCTCCGAAAGGCTTTTCTAAGAGTGGCAGGGATGTATTACAGGAATATAATGAAAAATTTTTTAGTATAAAAGATACTCCCGCTTTCGAAAACTTTGTAGATCGAGTAGCACAATATCAAAATCTACCTGAATTATCGAGAGATGCTGTTATGGCGAAAGTACTCTTAGATGATATGTTACGGGTTAATCTTCAGATGGAGGATGCGGAGATGGTAGCAACTATCGTCAGAGATCTCTCTCAAGGAAGAGATTTTAATGTACGACCACGTGTACAAAGAAGTATTAGTGATAAACCAGATCAAAAAATATCCAAATCGCTATTTTTAAACTTAGTAATGGGCTTTTTGTTCAATACAGAACAATATTGGTTAAGCCCTCACTTAGATAAGACACAAGAAAAAGAGAAGATAGAAGTTACGCAAGATCCTCATGTGGCAGCAACAGCAGACATAGGTGATAGTACATCAAACGTGAAAATCGAAAAAAGAAAAGCAGAAAAGAAAAGTATATTAAATGTTGTAACTATGATAAAAGAAAAAAGCGATGCTAGAAAGAAAACAAGACGCAATCAAAGGTTAGGAATAGCTCAAACCGAAACTATATATCGATAAAGTGGTTCCGTTGCAAACTTTTAAAATGAACAATAGGTATTCCATTTTGACAATTTCTTAAGCTAGAATTTCCAATAACACCTTGATTTCAGTGCAGACCGAAAAGAACGTGGGACAAAAGTAAGAAATACTTCTGTCCCAGCCTCTGTTTTTGTAGATTCCTCGAATTGTTTCCATGCCCTTAATCGTAGCAGAAGATGTCCGAAGACTTAGAACTACTAAAGACGTTAGTTGATAGTGGAACACCAATTAAAACCATTGCCGAACGTTGGAATGTTTCTCGAACAACGATTTATCGTTATTTAGATAAAATGGAGGAAAAAAGATGAAAAAACAAACGCTCACTAGTTTTTCAGACTAGCAAAGAATAGATGGGATGAAAAAATATAAAATTATTGAGCCTTATCTTAATAAACAAGAAACGATAAAAGAAATAGCTATTAAAAATAACGTACCTACTCGTACACTCTATCAATGGGTACAAAAATATGAACATGATGGTCTAGCTGGTTTAAGTTAGAAAGACTCGAATTGATTTTGAGTAAATCAGGGTTTCAGAAAAGGTTCGACAAAAAGCGGAAGAATTGGTAGTAAGATACAAAAAAATAAGTACAAAGACATTATCTTGGGAAATTACTTCCTATTGTAAAGAAAACAAACTAGATATACCAAGTTATTCTCAAATCTATAAATTACGAAAAAGCATTCCCCAAAGTCTCATTCAATTAGCCCATGAAGGAGAGAAAATATATAAAGAGAATTATGATTTGATTGCTATAAGGGAAGCAACACGACCAAATGAAATTTGGTAAGCGGATCATACCTCACTAGACATCAAATTGCTTGATGAAAAAGGAAATATTAATCGTCCCTGGTGGACCATTATGTTAATGATTATAGTCGAGCAGTTGCTGGTTATTATTTGAGTTTTTCTGCTCCTTCAGGAATCAATACCGCGTTAACCTTACATCAAGCTATTTGGACAAAAAAAGATTCTTCATGGCCAATATGTGATATTCCTGAAAATTTTTAGTAGGCAAAAGGTTATCTTCAAGGTATTACTGTAATTGGGATAATATAGAAAAACAAATTGCCTATCGTCATGCAGATGAGGAAAAGATGCAACAGAAGAAATATTAAGTGCAAATAAAGTTTTTTATACTGTACCAGCAGGAAAAATTGCTCGTGTTAGTTCAGAGATCCATACATTATCAACTAGAATTAATATGGTCAGAACAATGCATTTAGTTTTTAAATATAATCAAAAGGAAATTTATGCTTCAAATTCCTATAAAGGGAATTGATTTAATTATTATCGATGAAATCGATCGATTAAAACTTCAACATTTAGAATAATTAAGAGATGTTTATGATCAAAATGACTTAGCTCTGATTCTAATAGGTATGCCAGGCATTGAAAAAAGATTATCTAGGTACCAACAGCTTTACTCTCGAATAGGATTTGTACATGAGTTTGATAATCTTAGTAAAGATGAAACTCACCATATTTTGGAATACAAATGGACAGATTTAGGAATTGATATAAAATTAGAAGATTTTTCCGATTATGAAGCAATTACAACTATTATAAAAATTACAAAAGGAAATTTTCGATTAATTCATCGACTATTTGCTCAGATTGATCGTATATTACGAATTAATCAAATGGATAAGATCACTGTAGATCATGTTATTGAATTGTGATAGATGGTAACGCTAGAAATTGTAAACTAAAATAGAAAAATTCAAGATGCTTCTGAAAATAAGAATCTCATAGTCTTTTGATGTCCGATTAGCAACTTTAATCGAGGCTCAGTTCTCCAGTGTCTAAAGTCTTTTTTTGCAGAAACAATGCAAAAAATAGTTAAAAAAACTCCATCTATACGATATAGTGAATGGGAAAGTAGATTATATTTTAATTAGTATTTAATCAATGAAATTGTCTGATGTTTTTTTACCTAAATTATTAATTTATAGTCAACCGTTTTGTTATGTGGTTCTAATTATTGTGATATAATTAAAAAGTGATGAATTTTTTATTAAACTATGTTATTTATTTGAAGGGAGAATTCATGAAACGACTTTTAGATACTCGATTAAAAAGACAAATGTGTTTAGTAGAAGAATTATGGGATTGCCAAATATTTTCAATGCGCAGACTTTCAAATAATTTGAATGCGACAGAAAAAACAATAAGAAATGATATTGAATATATCAATAGCTATATGAAAGGTATCTCTATTGCGATCACTTCAAGGATAGAGGTGACTTTGATTAAAGAGAGTTGGGTATCAAAGAGTGATTTGTACGCAAAAATTTTAGAAAGTAGTAACCAATTTAAAATTATGGAATCTCTATTTTTTGAAGAGTTCAAATCTTTTGATGAGCTTAGCTCTAAAAATTTTGTATCCACTTCACATGTTAAAAGATTAGTAAATCAAATTAATGAAGTTATTCAATGTTATGGAGCGCTAATATCTCCAACTTTTTCGATTGTCGGGAATCAGCGATCTATTTGTCAAATTATGCTGAATTATATGATGGAACGGTATGGATCAGTAGAGGTCATTTTAGGAGTTGAAAAAAGTTTGCTTATTGAGCATGTGATTGAGCAATTCTATTCAAGTAACCATCAGATGAAGATTAATCAATTTAGTAGACACTGTTTAATAAACAAAATGAAGATGCACGTTTATTTAATGATGGAAAGGTTAAAAAAGGGATTTAAAATACATGATTTTGTCCCTGAGTACCCATATTTTCATTGTCAAACAATAATAGATAATTTTTATCAACAATTCAAAACAGTATTTGATATCGAACTAACTGAGTTCAATATTAGTCAATTATTCTATATGTGTTTTCTACCCTACTCAAAAAAATGTTACTTAACAATTGGGATGCGTGAAGAAGATTTTTCTTCTAGTCGGGATATCATGGCTGAAATTTTTTGTTTTATTGAATCTATTGAGGATAAGCTTATGAAAATATGCCCTTTAAAGGAACGATTAGTTAATGATATCTATTGGTCCTCCATTCAGACTTTAGGGGTTAATCATATTTTATACTTTAGGGATAAAGAATTCTATCTTTCTTTGAAAAGTAGATATCCAGTTATTTCAGGATATCTTAAAGAAAAATTGACAGAGATATTTTCAAAGTTTCAAAACTTGAAACACGAAGATATTGACGAAATGGTGTACCATGCCATATTTATGTTAGTCACATATTGGGATGATTTATTAGAGAATATTGAGCAAGAATCGATGACATTAAACGCAGCTTTGGTTATGTCTACAAGTTTTGAACATCTCTCGTGTTTAAAAGATGATATTGAGTATCAATTTAGGTCGAAATATAACATAAAAATTTTCAACCCAAATAATTTGAAAAAAATAGCAAAATTCAATAATATGGCCTGTGTTATCACAGACGGAACTATTCCCGAATTGCGTTCGTTCTCAGTTCCAGTGATTTGTATATCTGATATTTTAGATAAAGATTCTTCTGAAAAGCTTATAAATTTATATTTAAATGAAGTTAAACGAAACAGTCAACGTGTGAATATACTTGCTTGAAATATGGCTAAAAAGTAATTTATATTGAATATCAGAGTAGTTATCATTATTTGACCTAATTAGTATGACAGGTGCAGCCTATTTTTATGTCAAGCCATGTCGTTTTCGATTGACGATCTTCCCGTATTTTATGTGTATTAAATTATCGGTTATTTTGTTATTTTTTTCTACTTAAAATTTATCTTTAAGTGATTTTAAAAAGAAAAATTAGAATTATAGAAGCGGACGAATTTTTTTACAGCAGTTATTTTTAAACCAAAAATAAGTTCAAATTAGAAAAAAATGGCTTTGAAGTTTTAAAGAAAATTAAGTATTATTAGAATAACCTAATGGTAGGAGGTGAATAATAAGGGATGAGGATAAAGTATAGTGTTCTTTGTATGTTGATGTTAAATAGTGTTATTTTTGCCATGTAGTGAGTTGTTATTGTGCAAAACATAATCAAAGCGTTGAAGTACAAGGGATAATCAATTCAAGATCCTCTCCTAATGAAAGTAATGATAATAAAAAGCCAGCGCAAAGCTTTTCACAGATGAATGAAATAAGTTCATTTTTCATCGAAAAGATTGGGCTAATATTAATCGTTTTTTGATTTTGTTCTTATTTGAAAAAATAATGAGAAAAATACATAGAGGAGATACTATCGTGAAAAAAACTATTTCGTTAGGGTTACTAACAACAGCTTTATTAGGTGGTTTAATGTTAAATACAACAACACATGCGATGGGTTGGACACCAGGCCAAACAGATCCAAATACACCAACAGAAACAGTAGATAAAAAAGAAAATGCTGAAGTGGAAATCAAAGGTTGGATTGGAAAACAGGACGGTACTGATCCTGAAGGTCCTGAGATTGTTGACCCAAGTGATCCAACAAAAATTAATATCACAATTCCGACTACCGTTTTATACGCTAACGGAGTTGACGATCAAGGTGATTCAACAGAAGATATAACTTCCCCCATCTATACTATGAGAAATAACTCAAGTACGCATGACCTTGCTGTGTCAATTGACAAGTTCGAAGAAACGACATCATTAGGCATTAAACAAGAACTGTACTTCCAGGCTGCTACCGAAGCTGGAGTTAAACTACAGACTAAAGCGGGTCAGCATTTAAACAAGAAAACTTTTCTGACAAAACTTGATATTAATCAATCAAAGAACTTTAATTTCTCTGGGAAAATTGATCAGTCCCATTTATTAGCAGGAAAAGATACAGCATTGAGACCAGAATTTAAGATGAATCTACACTTTGCTGCAACAAAGCATAAATAAAGGTATAGTTGATCAGCATGGTTTTCTCAATGAATTTTCGTGCTGATTTAGTCAGGAGTCGTGATAATGGAATATGCAGAAGAAAAAAAAAGGCGCAAAATAATCATGATAATCTTGTTTCTACTATTGGTTCTTTTAGGAGCGCTGGCATATAACTATTTTCAGAGACCAGTAAAAGTGATTTCTGGATTGCCACAATTAGAGGAAAATGCTTCTAAAATAACAAATAAAGATATGTTGAAGCAAATGCAAGTAGAAGTTGATAAGAACAATTTGAAGATAATTTTAAATCATGAAATTGCTATCGATTCTACAGAAAAATTGGCAACAGTTGATATTGTTAACTCTGCAGCAAATAATTATAGTATACAAGTTAAATATGTGTTGAATGAAACAGATAAAGTGATTTATGAATCGGGATTGATTCATAAAAATCATCATGTGTTGAAAGTTAAAATGTATAATCTTCCTGATATTGGGACGCATAAAGTGAAAATCTATTATTCTATTTACGACAAAGATAAATTAATTAACATCATTACTTTTGACGGGGAAATCAAAATTTCATGATTAATTAGAGTGATCTGGTGAAGGGAGATAATCAATTTGTCAATTTCTACATCAAAAAGTATTATTTCTATTCTCTTAGCACTAGCTTTAACTGGGATATGTGTGTACAGTTACAAAATTGATATTTTGAGTGAAAAAAATAATAATATCCAAACTGACTATTATGCAGAAAAAAATGATTCAACAGAATTGATAGAAACCTATTTGCAAAAACAGGCTGATGATAGTTATTTAGAATTAAATATTGATTCAAAAATCTTTTTTGATGATAACGACGATTCTTGCTCTATGAATTTCATGAATTCAATGAAAAACAAGTATGTGATGCAAGTTACAGTGCACATTGAGAACCAAGTTAAGCCCATTTTTTAATCAGATATAATTCACCCGGGCGAAATAGTGACTGAAGGTAAACTAAATTGGCATCTGTCTGACGATAAGTATGAAAGTTCGATAGTAGTTCAATTTTTTGATGTTGAAAATACATCAGATTCATTAGCAGAAATGATTATTGATGGAGAGCTTTTCAAAGAAACTAATGATAATCAATAAAACATATCAGCATTTATGAGGGTAAAAGTATTTAAAAAAATGCTGAGCATATTAATCAATCCGTTTTTTCTAGCTTCTAAAAAATGATGTGTTGACCATTTTTTTACGATTAGACAATAAAAATATTTTAAAGTAATTTATGCACTAACTTAATTAAAAGGTGAATTATATTAACAGAATAAATTTTTAAATTATTACCATTGTAGACAGGTACAAAAGGGGTGTGTGAATCATTTGAAGACAAAAAAATTAAGAATAATAGTACCTATACTGATGTTATTCCAAAATTTCACTTTTCCATCGGCTATCTTGGCAGAAAAAATGGAACAGAGGCTATCTGAAGAATCACCGGTAAATTTATCAGAGTCTTCGCCACCAGAAAAAGCATCATCAGAACAGTTTTCAGAAAAACTTCCATCATTAGAAGAATCAACGTCAGAATCAACATCAGAATCATCTGTAGAAAACATTACTAACACTCAAGAGTTAATAGAAATCCCGAAAGAAATAACTGTGCAAGCATCAGAAAACATGAAATCTCGGTTAATAACTGAACAGCTTCGACAGATTTTGTACTCAGATGGAGAACAGTCCTATATCGTAAAAACTCTGCAACCGTCAATTAGTCAGCGAATAACTCTGGGAAATACTGTTGGTTCAACTCAAAAATTTACAGTTATTGCTCCTGCTGCGTCAACATCGAATGGCAATGGAAATGATTGGATTTCTTTAATTGCAAGTGATACAGAGGAGCATGATTCTAGATATCGATGGATGCAGTACGGAGATTTTCGTGGTGAACCTCATAAATATGCGTTAACTAATGTGTGGATAGATTCTATGCCCGAGGGTATAGAATTAATGGAAGTAACGACTCCGAGTGTAAACAATCAAATGGTATCATTTACTGTTACTATCAAGAGAACGATAGACACGGGAGATACAAGCGGTTCTTTTTCGTTAACAGGTGATATTAGATTAGGTACTACTGCCACAACGGGTAGTCCAGATGGAGAACCTATTAAAAATATTGAAGATGTTAAGTACTTAAATGCTACTCTAGGCAGAATAACAGTCGATGCAGAAGATAATCGAAAAATCACTGCGGAAGCTTCGGCGTCAACGGTTGTTTTAGGAACAAATATCAAAGAGATCGCCTATGAAGACTTTGTTAAAAACGTCAAATTAGGAGACGAAGTGCTCACAAAAGACAAGTATACAGTTGAATTGATTGGGGAGTATGCTACAGATTATCTTGGTGAAAAAACTGCTAAAGTCCGTGTAACACTAAAAGCGACACCTACAAATACCACAGAAGTAGATGTTCCTGTACAGATTTTATGGGGGAACAGTATCGCCTATGGCGGTTTAGGGTATGTAGGGGGTGATCGAACAACCGCAGTCTTCTCTTTACATCAGGGAAGTAAACCTAAAATTACGATTTCGCAAGGACAAAGCAACGATAATTATGAGATTCACAGTTATTTTCCTGGTGAAAAATACTATAGTTTCGATTGGTTTAACTTGAAGTCTGCAACCGACATCCATATGACAAGTGATAAAAAAGGGGATCAGTCGATTGAGGCAGAAGGACAAGAAAAGAAACAAGATGCTTTGAAAAAATGGCAGACACAAGAAGTTTCTCACGGTGATGTGGTACGTTCGTGGGTAACAGAGCACAAAAACCATCTATATGTAAATGAAAACAGAGAATTTAATGGTAATGAAGCCTATTACGAAATCACAAAAAATGGGTACCAGCTTTTAAACTTTAATAAATTAAAGATTACGAAACAAAGCGTCATTCATCAAGCGACAAAAGAAGAAATGGATAAAGCGGTTCAAAGTTACATTAACACCAGCGGTCACCAGAATATTAAAGTTGTTAAATTTATGAAGTATCCAGATACAAGCAGTCTGAAGGATACTGAAGGGATTATTCGTATAGCAGAAACCTTAGCCAGTGGTAAAACAGTTACTTACGATTATACGGTGCCTTTCAGTGTAGTCAAAGATAACAGTTGGATAAAAGTAAAAGTTCCGACTAAAATTTTGTTTGCGCAAATATCTAAAGAAAGCGGTATATTATCGCCTGAATATGAAATTGTTAATCTGTCTGAAAGAGGTATCAAAGTATCCATTAACAGCGTGATAAGGGGAACAAGCTCAGAATTGATTCCAGAACTCAACTTACATTCGACTAACTTAACAAATGGGCATAAAATTACACTCGTCACGCCGAATGATTCTAATAATTTTCCACAAGAACTAGGTGTAATGACGAAAAAAAATGATAGCATAAAATTTAATCTCAATGGAGATGTAGGAGCATATTCTGATTACTCTACGGTTATTCGTCCAGAATATAGACTTCAATTAAGATTCGAACCTAACAATTAGCTAAATGATTGATGACTCCTTCATTAAAACATTGAAGCCAATTTCATGGCTCGATTAATGAAGGGGTTTTTGTGAGAGTTGAAGTAGAAAAAATGAACGAAGAATAAATTTGAATTATTACATACCGAGAATCTTAATCCTGAACTATTTTTTCGTAATTAAAACGTATGTTTTCTGTTAAATAAGACATATCTTATGAAGCAAGTGAATATGCTACGGCTTCTGTTAATAATTAGGAAAATTATTTAATGGAGAAAATATGTGTTTACATACGTAACATCAAATAATTTTGATGCATCAGAAATTTTTTTTATTTTTGATGCTTTTTTTATCTAAAATTTCAGAATTTAGGTAAGCGTCCTATAGTAAGGCGTCTCGTTTTCTCTATCGGCGACTGCTAAACTTACTGTAACAACTACAGGAGGTGCTCGATGGAGAAAAAAGAGATTGTCCCTATTCAAATCGTGGATCGAAATCCACCAATGTCACCAACTCCTCCAGCGAAATCGAAACTCGCTGCTCGGGTCAAATTAGGTCAAGCCGAAGCGTATATTTACAATGGAACGGATAAATATATTGTAAGCGCCTTACTATCTGACGCTTACGTTTATTCGAGAGTCTGTAATAAACCTGATATTTAGATTTGTCCCATATTCTTCTTCTCTGATTCATTCTTAGAAATGGTGCGATCTGTCGAAAACTTCTCCTATTGTGGCGATGTTTCCTAAAGAAAGCTACTAACGAGTGGGTTTCAAAAAACTGGTACAGTTTTTGCTTGTTTAATGAATGAAACGTATTTTGGGAGGAAAAACAGCTATGAAGGAAATCGCTAAGTACCAATTTGCTGAAACAACGATCATCTATTATAAAAATTCTGTTGGGGGTTGTGAGTGGATACTTGTTCCAACAGCAAAATTAGAAGCTGTTCAACTGCCAAGTCGTCTAAAAGAAGATTCGATTATCCAAGTCAAACTACGTGAGGATGATTATCCAAAAGGGTTTGTCACTGGAAGTACGATGCGCAATAGTGAAACTGTTAAAGGCTTGGTTTATGAGACACAAAAAGTTTATGAGTTTGAAGAGAATCGAGTGGAGATCATCACACGATTGAGAGATGCCCATCATAACTGTTATGAACATATCTTGAGTGGTGATAAAGAAAAAAATGTTTTTGAAACTTCTGTGAGATTTATCAATGAGTCAGGTAGAAATCAAACATTGGAAATGTTCAGTAGTTTCTCATTGTCTAATTTGTCTCCTTTCAACACTCGGAATAAAGCAGGCAATCTTTTGATGACACGTTACCGAAGCAAATGGAGTTTTGAAGGACGCAAAGAAAAGAACCCTATCGAAGAATACCAGTTGGAACCGTCATGGAAACCATCGGGAGTAGGATTAGAAAAATTTAGTCAGATCGGTTCCATGCCTGTCAGAAATTATTTTCCAACTGCCGCTATTACCGATGTCAAAGAGAATGTCACTTGGGGAATCCGATTGGCTCATCCAGGATCATGGCAAGGAGAATTTTATCGGCTAGATGAAGATCTATGTTTCTCAGGAGGATTAGCAGATCATGATTATGGAGATTGGACCAAGACGGTGGCGCCAGATGAATCTTATTGCGCACCCTCGGCTTTTCTAACTGTTTGTATCGGTTCTGAAGAAAAATGTGGCAATCAATTCAATAAGTATTTTTCCGATTTAGTTTCAAACAATCAGCATGAAACGGAAGAGTCATTGGCGGTCATGTTCAATGAGTTTTGTACGACTTGGGGAAAGCCGTCTGAAAAATCTATCACAGAGGCTATTTCTATTCTCAAACAACATGATCTAGATTACTACATTATTGATTGTGGATGGTACGCCGATACAATCAAAGGTTGGGAAAAGAATATGGGGGACTGGCTTCCAAATCCTCAGCAATTCCCAAATGGAGTGAAGCCTGTGATCGATAAGATTCGTGATGCGGGGATGGTGCCTGGTATTTGGTTTGAAATCGAGACAGTCGGGCGAGATGCTACTGCATTTAGCTTAGTGGATCATCTACTAAAAAAAGAAGGAGTCGTCATCACTACAGGCGATCGCCGTTTTTGGAATATGAATGATCCTTAAGTGATCAACTATTTATCGGAACGAGTCATCGATTTTTTGAAAGAAAGTGAAGTTGGCTATCTGAAAATCGATTACAATGATAATTTTGGTATTGGTTTTGATGGAGAAGAATCGCTGGGTGAAGAAAACCGAAAACAATTAAAAGGGACACAGCGATTTATAGACAAGATCCAGAGAGAATTACCAGATTTGATTATTGAAAACTGTTCATTTGGCGGCCATCGTTTAGAATCTTCGATGATGAGACGAACAGACCTTTCTTCCTTGGATCAGTCGGAGAAAGGATTTCGCTGTTGCTTTACAGATGATTTTCAAGGTGCTGCATTTTATTTAAAAAAGGTGGGAGAGTAAAAAATGATCCATTTTCAAAAAAAAACACAACAATTTGACTTGATCTCGGAAAATTCTCAATTGTCTTTGGGTGTTTTACCAAGCGGTCATTTGGCAACTTACTATTATGGTGAGAAAGTGGGAACGGTAGATTTAAGTTATGTAGTAAAAGAGATCAAACGTGCAAGTTATATGGCTGATACGGATTGTATAAAAGATTTTAAATTGGAGCAGATCCCCCTTGCCTATCCTGCATATGGGAATCCTGATATGCGGACACCAGCAGTTCAACTGATTTTAGCGGATGGAACTAGAATCACTAATCTACGCTACTTAGATCATCGAATCAGTGAGAAACAGTTGATTCCTGGACTGCCTTCCTGTCAGCATGAAACTGCTGAGATGTTGACGATACGACTGGTGGACCAAGAAAATAAACTTAGAGTTTCTTTATTGATCAGTGTATTTCCACAACATGATGTTTTCACACAAAACATCCAAATCGAAAATTTAGGCAGCACACCAATTACTATTGATCGTTGTATGAGCGGAAGTTTAGATTTTCTTTCAGATAAGTATGATTTATTGACTTTAGGTGGTGCATGGGGACGAGAAGCCCATCAAAATAGACGAAGGTTGGTTCAAGGATTTCAAGGAGTAGATAGTAAACGTGGAGCTAGTGGGCATGGTCAAAATCCTTTCATCGCGTTATTAGATCAAGAAGTCGATGAAAACCATGGCACAATATATAGTATGAATCTAGTCTACAGTGGCAATTTTTTGGCATTAGCAGATGTCGACATGCATCAAAATACTCGTTTGCAAATTGGGATAAATCCTTTTGAATTCTCTTGGAAGCTAGATGCTAAAGAAATCTTTCATACACCAGAAGTTGTGATGGTCGAAGCGCAACAAGGATTGAATCAGTTATCCGCTCGTTATCATAAATTTTACACAGAGTGTTTGATTCCCAAAAATTTTGCAAAAAAGACACGTCCGATATTGATGAATAATTGGGAAGCTACGTATTTCGACTTTGATAAAGAGACGATTTTAGCCTTAGCGGCAGAAGGAAAAAAACTTGGAATGGAGCTGTTTGTGTTAGACGACGGTTGGTTTGGTCAACGAAATGACGATACTTCTTCATTAGGTGATTGGCAACCAAATGTAGAAAAGTTAGGAGGAACGTTGGAACAATTGATTGCAACAATCAATCAAATCGGGATGGCATTCGGTTTATGGATCAAGCCAGAAATGGTTTCACCCAATAGTCGGCTATATCAAAAACATCCTGATTGGATCATTCGAGTGACAAATCAAGAACCGCAACAAGTGCGCCACCAATATGTGCTGGATCTATCCCGTAAAGAAGTCCAAGATTATCTAATTGCTACATTGACTAATCTTTTGACAGAAAACAATATTTCTTATATCAAGTGGGATATGAATCGAAATATCACTGACTCTGGAAGCTCTTCTTTGGAAAGGGAACAACAAAAAGAGTTAGCTCATCGCTATATTTTAGGACTGTATCGCGTACTTGACGAGATCACTAAACGCTTTCCTGATGTTCTATTGGAAAGTTGCGCTGGTGGCGGGGGACGTTTTGATCCGGGGATGTTAGCCTATAGCCCACAAATATGGACTTCCGATGACACGGATGCTATCGAACGTTTAGAGATTCAAAAAGGTGCCGCATTGATTTATCCTCAAGCATCTATGAGTTGTCATGTATCGGCAGTTCCCAATCATCAAGTAGGTCGGATCACGACTTTGAAAACTCGCGGAATTGTGGCACAGCAAGGAAATTTTGGCTATGAGTTCAATTTGTTAGAACTATCAGAAAAAGAAAAAGCAGACATTCAGCAGCAGATCACAGAATACAAGACCATTCGAGAAACGATGCAATTTGGAGAGTTTCGACAACTGCAAGTCTATGATAACAGGAATGAATATGCTTGGTTACAGCAAAAAAATGATCAGGTGATCGTTAGTCATGTGTTTGTTCAAGCACATGGAAATACAGTTCCTAAAAGGCTAAAACTCAGTGGGGTGCAACCAGATCGATACTATTTGTCAGCTGACGATGGAAAAATGATTTCAGGTAGAGAATTAATGAACATTGGACTAAGTCTACCTGTTCCGACGCACGATTATTTTGCCACTCGTTGGTGTTTCACACAAGTTTCAGATAGATAAGATGGAAGCTTGAACAGAAGTGTTTCACTCCGAAAAATAAGAAGCGATTCACGGCAATTACTTTTCAAATCATTGTGGATCTCCGCTTTTTTTCGCAAGAGTAGTTCTACTCCCGCTTATTCATGTTTAGAATATGGACAAAAATCCCCTTACTTCTGATGTGTCCGATGAATCCCGACACATTCTGAAAGTAGCGGAGAGTTCTTGGTAGAGATCCGGTTGTAAGCAATAGAGCAAACTGGCTTAACTAATTTAGTGGTTTCACATAAAAAAAGCATATGCAGAGTACTCTAAGAAAAGAGGCTGCTGTATATGCTTTTTTATTTAAAAAGAAATGGTGTCCATACGGATAGTTCTTTATTCAAATAAAAAAGAAGAGGAAACAAAGCGGATTTTCTTGTTTATCTGAGCATTGTGAAAAAACACACTACTTTTGACAAGTGAATAGTGCTACAATAGTGTCGAACATATTGAGAGCTATCGATCATTCTGTCGAATGTCGTAAATAGGAGGGGTAATCAGATGTCAAAAGATCAAGTACAAAGTGAACTGCGAAAGAATACACAGGATCTAGAAAAAATCAGTTTATCTGAATCATTAACTACAGAAGCTATTTCTGATGCCGTGTCCATCCGTAGGAATACAACGAGTCAATATCTAAACGAATTAGTGAAAAGCAATATCGCGATCAAGGTCAAAACAAGACCTGCGATTTTTTTTGAGCGAGCAATGTTTTCTGAAAAATTTTTTATTCCTTCAAAACAGATGTACGAAAATCTTGAACAGTTGATCCAAGATGGCCAGCAAACTACTTTAGAAAGTGAAGCATCGGCGTTCCAGGATCTAATCGGCGCTAAGTCTAGTCTACGTATGGCGATTGATCAAATCAAAGCTTCTGTCTATTATCCAGGCACAGGTCTTCCGATGATGTTTCATGGAGAAACAGGGGTAGGCAAAAGCATGCTGGCGGAAAAATCTTATGAATATTGTGTCGAACAAGGCATCATTGGCGAACATGCACCTTTCTTAGAATTGAACTGTGCACAGTATTATCATAATCAAGAGTTGTTAAGTAGTATTTTATTTGGCTACAAAAAAGGGGCATTCACGGGTGCCAATGAAGATTATATCGGTCTACTTGAAGCCAGTAATGGTGGATTTTTGTTTTTAGATGAATGTCATCGGTTGTCCCCTGAAAGTCAGGAAAAACTGTTTACTTTTATGGATACGAACCATTTTTCTCGTATTGGTGAGAATAATAGATCTCGCGAGTCGAAAGTCCGCTTGATTTTTGCCACGACGGAAGATATCTCCAAAAGTTTTTTGAGAACGTTTACTAGAAGGGTGCCAGTAACGATCAATGTTCCTTCCCTACAAGAACGGACGAGCCAAGAAATATCTGAATATATCTATACTTTTTTTATTCGTGAAAGTTCAAAACTAAATAAAAAACTTGTCATTTCTCCCTGGATTATGAACCGCTTGATATCCTTGAATTATCGGGATAACGTGGGCGAATTGAAAAATCTGATTAAGATCATTAGTGCGAGTGCGTACAGTAAACAAGTGCATAAGGACTACATCGAGATCAATTCAAGTGCATTAGAAAATAGTTTATTGTCTAAATTCCTGTCATTAAAAGAAATCGATAACACAGAGACCAAAGATGTGGTGATCACACCAGAAATCCAAGTAAACGATTACATGCGAACAGAGAACGAAGATAGCCGGATGATCCGCAGTATTTTTAAAGTATTTGAAGGAATCTTTCAGCAATACGGAGAACAAAAGGTGGAGGATGAGTACGTCGTAAAACAGCTCTCCCGAGAAGCTAGTACGGTGATCGAAACAATCGTTTATGATGCTTCAGAAGAGGGGCATACCCTTAAATTACTGAAAAATAGTATCAAAGAACTAGTGAACTTTTTAGAATCCAATTATTTTGTGAATATTTCCGGCAATTTTATTGTTGCATTAACAAGCTACCTTTATAAACGAAATAATTTTTCAGCGGATCTGATCACACTTGATCATAGCAGCTTGGTAAAAATCCACGATTTTGTCAGCGTGCATTTACCAACAGAGAAAAAAATTTTAAATGCTTTATTGGAATTAGTAGAATCTAAATTAGATGTATCGATCAATGAATCGGAAAAAGTTTTATTGGTCTTCTATTTGAAGGGGTTGGATTTGAAAATCCGTAAACCAGAAATTCGCAGTGTCATCTTGGCGCATGGTTTTTCAACTGCAAGTAGTATCGCCGATGTGGTGAATCATTTCATGGAAGAGCATCTTTTTGATTCATTTGATATGCCATTCAATGTCAACCTTGATAAAGTAGAAGACTATATGCATCACTACGTTAAAACAAATGATTGCAGTAAGGGATTAGTTGTACTAGCGGATATGGGATCATTGATGATTTTAACAGATAAATTGAAAGATGAACTGACGGGGCCATTGTTGATGATCAATAACGTGACTACGCAACAAGCGTTATTTGTGGCAGAAATGATCAAAAAAGAAACGGATCTAGAAATCATCGGTGAGAAGCTATGCGACAGTATGCATACAGATTATCGAGTGATTTATCCAAAAATAAGAAAGAAACCGTTGATCATCACAGTCTGTCATACAGGGCTTGGAGCTGCGCAACAATTAAAAGAATTCATGGACAGTAGTTTACCCAAAGAGTTAGGGTATTCGGTCGAGGCGGTCGACTATCATTACTTAAAAAAATACGGTAAAGACAATTCATTGTTCAAGCAGTATGAAGTTCAAGGCATCATTGGCACAGCAGATCCTGAAATCGCTGAGGTCATTTTTGTTTCTTTAGAAGATTTGATTACTGGACAAGGCGATAAATCTGTCGACAATCTCTTTAGAGGTATTGAAGATGAAGAAATCCGTAAAATAATCAATAATAATCTGATCCGAAACTTATCGATCGAACGACTATTATCAGCAATCACGATTTTAGACGTCAAACGGGTCATCACTTACATTGAAGAGTCGATCAATGAAATCGAACGTAGATTGAAATTAGAGTTGATTAACAGTAAAAAAGCCATTCTTTACGTTCATATAGCGAGTTTAGTAGAGCGATTGATCCGTAATCATGAAGTAGTAGAATATAAGGGAACACCTGATACTGGAAGGAACCAAACGTTAAAAATCATCGCCGATTCTTTAGAAACACTGGAGAATGCTTATGCTATCAAAATCAGTGACTATGAGTTGAATTATCTTTATGATATCATCTTTGATATTTGACGATAAGAAACAGGATGTCCGTGAACCTTGGATTTTAAGCCATGATTTGCAAAAAGAGCCATTCAGGATTTGGGGAAAGATTTAGCTTGTTCGCTCAAAGAATACAGCTATCGAATAATCAAAATGAGAAGGTGAGATAAAAACGAAGTTTACTTTTATCTCATCTTTTTTGTATCTTCAGCAGATATTGTGTAAACAGACACAATGTGGCACGATAATTGCTTATGTAATTATGGGGAGGTGGAAAAATGGATTTAGTCGCAATTGATTTGGATGGGACGTTATTGAACAGTGCCCATCAAATATCACCTAATAATCAAGAAATAGTGAGACAGTTAGCATCTGAAAAAGTAACTGTCGTTATTGCAACTGGCAGATCTGTCGTTTCGGTTAAGGAAATCGTTGCGGAATTAGGGATTCCTGCTTATGTGCTGGCTTTGAATGGAACATTCATCGCAAAGATTCACCAAGGCGAACTAAAGATTTTAAGAAAGTCAGTCTTGGATAATGCTATTTTGGAAGAAGCGTTGAAACTGGCAGTGGAACAAGGTATCACTTTTATTGCAAGTAACGAATTTGGCAGTGATCGTGTACTGTTCGATACAGAAAAAGAAGTCGTGCAAGAATTTATGACGGAGCGTCCAGATTTACGAAATCTTACAGAAGATGACATGTTGCGTGCGATTCAAGATAGTACGACAGAATATCTGAAAGTTGCTTTTACTGACACGAGTGTCGAAAAACTCAAAAACTTACAAAAAATTTTGGTCGACCAAGGAATCTCAACTGTTTTTTCTGATACACATTATATTGAAATCGTTCCACATGGGATCAATAAAGGTGCTAGTTTAGAATATCTATGCAAACAACTCATGATTCCTTTAGAAAAAACCGTTGCTATTGGTGACCAAGAAAATGACATTGAAATGTTAACTGTGAGTGGTATAGGCGTAGCGATGGGAAATGCAAAAGCACACGTAAAAGCGGTTGCTGATCTGCAAACCAACACCAATGATGAAGACGGTGTAGCCACTATTTTACAAAAATTACAAAAAAGATAGCGCTTTCGACACAAGTTGGCACACTTGTTGCTAATGTAAAAGTGATTAATATTTTAAAGGAGGAATCATCAAATGATTTCAATGGTACGTATCGATGACCGTTTAGTACATGGGCAAGTTGCTGTTAAATGGTCAAAACAATTAAGCGTTAGCCGGATCGTGGTAGTAAGTGATAGTATTGCTCAAAATGAAATCCAAGTAAGTGCATTAAAAATGGCAGCCCCTACAGGTGTAAAGGTAGTTGTGTTAGGAATAGAGAAAGCGGCTAGTATCATTAACGATCCTCGTTCAGAAGGTATGAAGATCTTAGTAGTTACGAATGATCCTGCAAATGTTGAAAAATTATTACCGTTATTGAATCAAAAAGCACTATTTTTGAATATGGCGAACTATGGACGAATTGGCGGAGCTTTATCTGATAAAGAAAAGATTACTGAAACAGTTTATTTATCACCTGAAGATAAAGCAGTAGTAGAAAGAATCTTTGATATGGGTTATGACTTCAAATATCAACCATTACCAGATGATACTCCACAATCACTAAAACAATTGATCGGGGGATAATAAAAAATGATTGTACAAGCATTGATCGTAGGTTTAGTTGTTGCAGTTGCAAAATTTCTTGACTGGTGGGGTTCGACTCAGTTAGCACGGCCAATCTTTATTGTAGCTTTATTAGGTTTTTTACTAGGTCATCCAACGGAAGGAATCATCATTGGGGCACAGTTAGAACTTATTTTCTTAGGGAATGTTAGTTTAGGTGGCGTAATGCCTTCTGACATCACTTTAGGTTCCATTTTTGGTGCAGCTTTTGCCATGTTGACGAATTCTGATTTAACTGTGGCGATTACGTTGGCAGTGCCTATTTCTATGTTAGGTACATTATTGTACTCTTTCATGAAAATGGTCATTACTTCATTGGTTCCACGATTTGAAAAACATATCAAAGATAAAAATTATCGCAAATTTTCCCGTTTATGGCACATGCAATTCTGGGGTTTTGAACTAGCATACTTCTTACTTGGTTTCATTGTTATTTTGGTTGGTGCAGATGCTGTCAAAGCGTTTGTTGAATGGTTACCTGCATGGGTGCAATCTTCGATGACTGTTGCGTCAACGATGTTACCCGCAATTGGTTTAGCTTTACTGCTAAAAATGTTATGGCAAAAATCATTAGCACCTTATTATTTTTTAGGATTTGCATTAGGCGCGTTCTTCTTCTATCAAAAAGCTACTGAGGTCAGCAAAGGAGTGATTACTTCTGCTCCTTCAAATATCTTGAGTTTGGTCCAAATTGCTTTTATCGGTTTTATCATTGCTGCTTTAGTGGTAATGGCTGAATTGAAGAGTAACAAACAAGTAAAGGCAAAATCAACGAGTGCCGTTGCTAGTACGGATGATGAAGATGAGGAGGATTTCTTCAATGACTAAAAATGAGATGTTTAAATTATCTAAAGATGAACGAAAATTAGTATCAAAAATGTTTTGGCGTAATCAATATTTGATGTTTTGTACAAGTTATACCAAACAGCAAGGGATCACTTATGGTTGGTTGATGGCTCCTTTTTTACAAAAAATATATGGTAAAGATACAGATGATTTTTATGTTGCTATGGGACGTCATCTAGACTTCTTCAATACAGCACCAGCAATGAATGGTTTCATCGGTGCATTGAATGTTTCGATGGAAGAAGATAACAAAGTTATGAAAGATAAAGGTCAATTCTTTGATCCAACATCCATTTCTGCGTTGAAAACAGCGTTAATGGGACCGTTGGCAGGTATTGGTGATGCGATTTATCTTTCTGTATTACGTGTTATCGCTACAGGGGTTGCATTAGGCTTAAGTGAAAAAGGCAGCATTTTAGGACCTATTTTGTTCTTATTGATTGTTAATATTCCTAACATGTTGATCCGTTGGTTTACAACTGTTATCGGATATAAAGCAGGTGGTCAGTTCATCTCTGATGCACTAAAATCTGGCACTTTCTCAGCGATTACAAAAGGGGCAGCTGTACTAGGGTTGATTATGACAGGTGTGATGACAGCACAATTTGTTACCTTCAAAACGACCTTTGAAGCGAAACTATCAGGAACAACATTCAATTTACAAAATGTGTTCGATTCCATTATGCCAGGATTGTTGCCATTAGCAATTACGATGATTTGTTTTGCTTACTTACGAAAACACAACAAACCTGTAACTGCATTGGTTGTCATGTTCTTAGTGGCAGTTATAATGACTGTTTTAGGCATAGCAGGCTAATAGTAAGAGGTGAAAGAAGAGTGTGGCAAATCGTTGTCATACTCTTTTTTTGTTTAAACGGTGCTATATAAATAGCTTCTTCAAAAAAATAACTCTCATTTTGAAGAAAGCTCTTTTTCCCTTGGATATCTAGCATTAGTTTATTGTTTTAGCACAGAGTGGAGAGTACCCAATCAATTTGTATGTCAAGTGTCTTTTGCACGCTTTTTTCTATAAACGAAGAAAGAGACAAATGAATAAAAAGTCAGGTGAAAAATTTGTGTCGAAGCAATGGCTCATTTAGGTCAGCGACTTCTACAAAAAATATTTATCATACATCCGACACATCTTGGCACAAATATTGCTTATATAAATATGAAACGAATGTAAGAAAGAGGTCTAAAATGAAAAAAGCATATTTTTTAATTTCTCATAATGAATTTGCATACGGATTAAAAAAAGCAGTTGAGATGATTGTTGGTAAACAAGAGAATCTAACCGCATATGGCTTGATGCCAGGGGATCATCCAGATAATATTGTGGCAAAAATCGAAGAACAGATTACAGAGGATATGGAAGTTGTCATTTTAGGAGATATTGCAGGTGGTTCAGTTTGCAACTCTGCCTTAGTATTAACGACTCGTCCAAACGTTGTTCTAGTTAGTGGCACTAATCTGCCTTTAGCTATGGAGATCATCGTGACGCAAACGACAGACAAGGAAGCGATTGAAGCAATCATTGCAAGCGTTCGCGAAGGAATAAAAATGCTAAAAGTCCAGCCGATGATGGGGGAAGATTGTGATGATTTTTTCTAAATCAAGTGCAAAAGAAGAACTATCTCATTGGATGATGGATCTATTGCCCCAGAGTAACGGTTACTTAGCGCAAAGTGGAGGCTCTTATCCAGAAAATATTCGTTATTTGGAATCATTGCTACGTCCATTATGGGGATTGGTTCCAGCGTATAGCAACAATTTTTCTGGATTGTTACAAGAAAAGGAATTCCAAGAACTACTAAAAATGATCCATGAACGCACTTTGCCGAATATAACGACAGAAAATCGACAGATCGCTGTAGAGCTGGGTGTAATCGGTTATGCAGTTGGAACATTCGGTACAGAGTTCTTAGATTTGCTTTCTATGGAAGAGCAAACGTACTTTGTCCAATGGTTGAATCAAATCAATCAGATAGAGTTTCCAGCTGGAAATTGGTATTTTTTCTTAGTGTTGGTGAATGCTGGTTTAAAAAAAGCTGGTTTGACGTATTCAAAACAACGGTTGGCTTTTGCTCTAGATGGGATAGAAGGATTCTATTTGGGTGATGGTTGGTACTCGGATGGTAAGAATCAACAACGAGATTATTATATCTCTTTTGCCTTTCATTTTTATGGTTTACTGTATAGCCGTTTTGGTGAAACCGCAACAGCTCAGAAGTTCCAACAACGGGCAATCACTTTTTCCAACGATTTTTTGTATTGGTTTGATTCTGCTGGACGGTCGATCCCTTATGGTCGTAGTTTGACTTATCGTTTTGCCCATGTAAGTTTTTGGTCAGCGATGGTTGTTACAGATACTTGGAAAGAAACGAATCTATCTTTAGGTGAGATCAAGGGATTGATTCTGCGGAACTTGCGTTTTTGGAAGAAGCAACCGATCACAGCACCCAAAGAACACAACTTAACGATTGGTTATGGTTATAATAATTTGTTGATGTCTGAAGATTATAATGCTCCAGGTTCACCAATGTGGGCATTCAAAGCTTTTATCGTTTTAGAATTATCCGAAGATGCCGCCTTTTGGCAGAGTAGCGAAGAAGACATGCCGAATCGACAAAAGATAAGTGTTCAGAACCATGCCGGATTCCATATTCAAACTTCGTCTAAGGAAATCGTTGCATTGAGTTCTCGTCAGTTTGGCACGAACGAGTTGCTTTATCATAGTCGTGAAAAATATAGTAAGTTTGCTTATTCTTCTTCATTTGGATTCAATATCACTCGAGATGTACAAGAACTAGATAATTTTGCCATAGATTCTACTTTAGCATTTTCTATTCCTGGAACGAATCAGTGGCAGACGCGCGGAGTGATTGAAAAAACAAAAATGTATGAAATGTATGGTGTCAGTTGTTGGCAGTTGTGGGGACAGATAAAAATCATCACATATCTCATTCTCATAGAAGATAACGGCCATATCCGCATCCATCGAATCAATAATCAGTTACCAGTCATCGCAGTTGAAGGTGGATTTCCTTTACATGATTGGAATAGAAAATATCAAACACCTGTATTTACAAGAGATACGGTTTTATTGACAAATCACGAAGGTTACTCAAGGATACAGGAGCTGTTTGGCAATCGTGAAGGCGCTGTCGTAGCACAAGGACCAAATAGTAATATTTATTCCAGTGAAAAAAATGCGATTCCTGTATTGAAAACCAATATCTTACCCGAAGGAGAGCATATTTTTGCAACGTATGTTAGTGGCAGTTTGTCCGAAGCACTAGAGGAAAAAAATTACAGTATCAGTGAAACCGCAGATCATTACAAAATACAGCAAAATGATTCAATTGAACGAGTAAAAATTACTAAGGAGAGATTTTAATGTTCAACGAAAAAACACAACAATGGGCTGAAGAAGTTTTCAACAAAATCGATCATAAACTGACAATCGAAGCAGAACGATTAGGGGATAAGATTCCTTATATTCCCAATGAAGAGACGGGATTATACGAAGACTGGGCCAAAACAGATCCGGTCTGGTGGTGTAATGGTTTTTGGTCTGGCATGATGTGGCAGATGTACCATGCAACTGAAAAAGAAATCTACAAAACAACTACCGAATCGAATGAAGAGCGACTAGATGAAGCATTTGATATCTATACTGGTTTGCATCATGATGTTGGTTTCATGTGGTTGCACACTGCAGTGGCAAATTTTCGCTTAACAGGAAGTGAACGCTCTAAAGCACGTGGTCTACATGCTGCACATTTGTTAGCTGGGCGCTATAATCCTCGGGGGAAATTTATCCGTTCATGGAATAGAGACCGTTCTGGATGGGTCATTGTCGATTCGATGTTGAATATCCCATTGCTACACTGGGCAAAAGATACGATTGGTGATCCTCGATTTGGCTTTGTTGCCGAAGATCATGCAGACAAAGTGATGAATAATATTGTTCGTGCAGATGGATCGGTTAACCATATCGGCGTTTTTGATCCTTATACAGGAGAATTAGTCGAAACACCAGGAGGGCAAGGATACGCTTCAGGATCATCTTGGTCACGAGGACAATCTTGGGCAATCTATGGTTTTGCTTTAAGTTACGTCCACACAGGAAAACAAGAATATTTAGAAACAGCCAAAAAAGTAGCCCATTATTTTATTTCTGAAGTATCAAAAACAGGTTGGGTCCCTCTAGTTGATTTTAGAGCACCTAAAGAGCCAGTAATGTGGGATACTTCTGCAGGGATGTGTGCAGTATGTGGATTCTTAGAGATTGCCAAACATGTAGGAGAATATGAAAAGCAGTTATATATCGATGCTGCAGTCAATATCTTAAAAGCAACAGAAGAAAAATATGCAATCTGGGATGAAGACAAAGATGGCTTGATCGATTATTCAACAGGTTCTTACCATGAAGAAAAATGGACCGAAGTCCCAATCATCTATGCAGACTATTATTTTGTCGAAGCAATATTACGTTTATTAGACAAAGACTTTTTGATCTGGTAATCATGAGAAAAACGTGGGATAGATCCTGACTTTTTTCCCGCATTCACGAATAAATGGTGATAGCAGAAGCCAGTTAGATGCTTTTGCTTCAACCTTCTCTAAAGTATAGAACCAACCTGTTAGAAGAATTAGTCGAGATCCTCAAAAAATTAAAGAAGTCTTTATAAATTTTCTCTTGTTTTTTGAACCTCTTCTATTTAAGGTATTTTTTCTAAAATCGAACAATAAAAAGTGGGAGGAATCACGATGCTGACATTGAGTTTATACGATGCACATGGCGCGCTTGTGGATAGCCGTCAGCATGCAGAAGAAACGTATTTGGTTTATAAATCGAGAAACTATGAACCAGGAGAAAAGATTGTTTTAGAAACGACAACAGTTCCTCAATATTTATGGGTCCAAGTAGACGAAGCATTGGCACCAAGTTTGATTTATTTAAAAGAAAAGCGTTGGGAATTCCCTGTTATAACAGATCCTGAATTACGTCGAGCCTATTCGCCTAAAATCTTCAGTGGAGAGCGACATTACATTCGTGTATGGCAACCTCAAGAATATGAAGTACGTGCTTACCGTAATTTAGCACTCAATGCTCATGACCAAAAGGATGATAGTGGGGCTTATCCTCATGCGTATGCCAATGTTGAGACACGAAACGACTCGACATTTTTTGCTCGTAATGCGATCGATGGGATGATAGCAAATGAAAGTCATGGCTCTTTTCCATATCAATCTTGGGGAATCAACCAACAAGCAGATGCTGAGATCACTGTCGACTTTGGACGAGAGATATGGACAAATAAAGTTGCGCTCGTTTTACGGGGAGATTACCCTCACGACAGTTATTGGACCCAAATAACTATGGTATTTTCTGATGGTGAAGAACGAATCCTTCATACAACGAATAAATTGGATCGACAATACTTCACGTTTCCGCAGAAAAAGACAACCTCTATCACATTGAAAAATTTAGTGAAACACGAAGATGAAGCACCATTTCCGGCGTTAACTGAATTGGAGGTTTATGGGTCAGATGAACAATAAGAATGGAGAAATGTGGTATACCCAAGACGGAGAAAGAATCCAAGCGCATGGAGGAATGATCCTAAACTATCAAGATAGATTTTATTGGTATGGTGAGAATAAGGAAGGTCCTAATGTCTCATCTTCTATAGGAGGTCGAAAGGTCGATTTTATTGGTATATCTTGCTATTCTTCAGATAATCTACAGGACTGGCAATATCAGGGCTTAGTTTTAAAAGCAAGTACTAATCCAACAGATCTACTATTTAAAGATAAAATCGTTGAGAGACCGAAAGTTGTTTATAACAAGAACACTCATAAGTTTGTGATGTGGTTTCACTATGATTATGATGATTATCTTTATGCCGCTTGTGGTATTGCCACGTCTGATTCGCCACTAGGACCATTTTTATTAGAAAAGATAATCAAACCTAATCGAAAAGATTCTCGAGATATGACATTATTCAAAGATAGCGAGGATATTTATTTGATCCATAGTTCCGATTTGAATAAAACAATGTATATTTCTCAATTAACGGAAGACTATTTAGATTGTACGGGACTCTATACAAAAATAATGGAAGACCAAGAAAGAGAAGCCCCAGCGATTTTTAGTCAAAACGGCTATTATTTTATGTTAACCTCAGGAACAACTGGATGGGAACCAAACGCTGCACTGTATTCTCGATCAACCCATCTTTTTTCTCCGCACAAATTGATCGATAATCCTTGTGAAGGATCTGGATATCGTAAAACTTTTCATGCTCAAATCAATTATATTTTTGAATTTGAAAATAAGTTCTATCTGATGCTAGATCATTGGAAGCCAGATGATTTAAAAGAGTCTGGTTATAGTATTCTACCCATTGAAATTTTTGGCGAAAAAAAACGAGACTTACGAGTGATTTGGACAGATGAACCTTTTGGAGGGAATAGATGATGACAAAAGTAATGAATCCGATTTTGCGTGGCTTTCATCCTGACGCAACAGTCGTACAGGTAGGAAAAGACTATTACCTGGCAACTTCAACATTTGAATGGATGCCTGGAGTAGAGATCTACCATTCCCGTGATTTAGTAAATTGGGAGTGGATGGCTTGTCCGCTACAAACATCTGATGCTGCTGATCTTATTGGCAATTATAATTCTGGGAGTATCTGGGCGCCCCATATCAGTTATGCCAATGGCAAGTTCTGGTTATTGATTACAGACGTAAAGACAGGGACTGAATTTAAAGATACACTTAATTACGTGATGTCTGCTGATGATATCAGAGGAAAGTGGAGTAAGCCGATTTTTGTTACAGCTAGTGGGTTTGATCCAGCGTTCTTCCATGATGAGGACGGCAAACACTATATCATGAGCATGCTTTTTGATCATCGGTTAGAAAAACCACGATTTGATGGGTTAGTGATCCAAGAATATGACATCAATCAAATGAAGTTAGTGGGGGAACGAAAACATTTCTTTTATGGAACCGATCTTGGTGTATGTGAGGGACCACAACTCCTAAAAAAAGATGGTTGGTATTATCTTTTATGCGCAGCTGGTGGAACAGGGTATTCCCATGCGGCTACGGTCTGCCGTTCAAGATATGTGATGGGGCCTTATGAATTATCGCCATACCACCCATTTATCACAACGAAACCAGACCCAACGAATCCTTTGCAGAAAAGTGGTCACGCGTCATTTATTCACGTTTCAGAAGACGAATGGTATGTCGTTCATATTTGCGCTCGACCATTGACTGAACGTGGCAATTGTACGTTAGGTCGTGAAACAGCGTTACAAAAAATTGAATGGATCGATGGCTGGCCTCGTCTGTGCAATGGAACGATGTTTCCAGACTTAGAAGTAGAAATGCCAAGTATTGCGGCAGGCATAAAACAGAAAAAAGATTTTTCTACGTATACTGATTTTGATGAAACTATACTGCCTAACTATTTTAAAAGCTTACGACAACCAATTAAAGGACACCCAATGATTTCATTGACAGATCGACCTGGTTGGCTGCGGTTATATGGAGAACAAAGTCTCAGCAGTCTGCATAAACAAACATTAGTTGCTCGACGTTGGCAGCATTTTTCATTCCGAGCAGAAACTGTACTAGAATTCAATCCGAAGACTTTTCAGCAAATGGCCGGTTTAGTTTTATTCTATGATACAGACAATTGGCACTATTTACACCTTGCTTATGATGAAAGCACGAAGGAAAAGTATATTCAATTGGAAATCAACCAAGTAAATAGTATGACCTATGCATCGGAACGAATGGTTATTGAAGCCAACCAGCCAGTTAAACTAAAAGTCGAAGTAGAACGAGAAAAAGCACGATTTTTCTATGCAGTGGGAGATAACGAATTAAAAGTAATAGGTGAAGAAACAGCTGCAGATCATTTGAGTGATGATTACATCAAAGCAAATGGAAAGTTAGCCTTTACTGGTGCAATGGTAGGAGTGTGTACACAAGATATGGATGATCACAGTAGTTTTGCTGATTTCGACTATTTTGATTATCAGGAGATCCATGAATAGAGTGATAGGTTAAGGCTATTTTATATAGCTTGGCTGTCATGTCTTGCAGAATGAAATACGATTTTTGCTGAAGCCCCAGCAAAGTTCTTGCTCAAATCCTGTATATAACAATGATAGACAAAAAAGGAGTGTACGATGGACAGAAAAGAAAACAATATCTTTTTGGTATCGGATTATGGAGTAAAAGCCAATGATCCTAAAGACCAAACGCTAGGTATCCAAAAGTGTATCGATGTTTGTAGTAAAGCAGGCGGTGGAGTAATCGTAATTACGACGGGGACCTACTTGATCAGCTCTATTCGGTTATATTCGAACATTACGTTGAAACTTGAGTCTGGTGCTATCCTATTAGGAAGCAAAAATTATAAAGAGTACGAAAATTTCAATGTGCCAACAACCATAAAGTATTTGTACGATGACAAATATGTAAAAAAATGGAACCTACCAGAGTATTATTTTTATGCAATGATCACCGCTTTTGAAGAGGAAAACATCAAGATCATTGGCGAACCAGGATCGATCATCAATGGACAAGATACTTTTGATCCAAATGGAGAAGAAAAATTTCGTGGTCCAATGGGGATCATCATGTCTCAAATTAAAAATTTGACATTAGAAGGCTATATTTTTGAAAATAGTGCAAATTGGAGCCATACGTTGGATGGTTGCGAAAATGTCACGATCAAAAATTTAGCTATTAAAGCTGGACATGACGGCTTTAATTTTCATCATTCGAAAAAAATTCGAGTATCCGATTGCCACTTAGAGACAGGGGATGATTGTTTTGCAGGATATGATGTCAATGATTTACTGGTTGAACATTGCTTCTTGAATACAGCATGTAATGGCGCGCGTATTGGAGGAAGCAAGATCGTCTTTAAAGATTGCACTTTCCAAGGTCCTGGACACTTTCCTCATCTTTCTGAGAATACGTATTACACACATGCAATCTTTAAGTATTACGCCCTAGACTCAGATCCTACTAAAGAAAACAGCAAGGGAATAAAGCTGATCGATTGCGTGATAGATAATGCAGATAAGTTGATTACTTATGACAACGGAAAAGAGCAATTATTGCAAAACGATGTGCCACTAAATGATTTTACCTTGGAAAAAGTAAAGATTACAGGAATTAGACATACTTCATTGTTCAAAGGAAATAGTGAGAAAGGAACATTACATTTAAAAGATGTCATTATTGACAGTGAGATGAATGAACCATTTTTGATTATTGATGCAAGTATTACGTTGAAGTTAGAAAATGTCGATTTTATTAAACCTGTGACGATCATACAAGAAGGGATGAGTAAGATTGAACTGACTGGTAAAGTCACTTCAACAAATTTGATTGCAGAAAAGTAAGCAAGCTATGCCAATGTTCGCTGGATTCACAGTCTATTGTTAGCTGCATATTTTTCATACATCTCGAATAATCCCAAAATAAGATCCGACCTTTTCGCTACAAACGTCAAGATCGGATCTGTGATTTTAATATGGGGTGCCTGAAGAATCGGTTTCTGTAACGGTTTCTTGGGGTGAAACACGATAAAAGCCTAGCATACCCGAACCACCTTGTTGCCGAATAGAAATACTCGTTGCTTTAACAGATATGCAATTAAGGGAGTCATCATTGACTTAACAAGCAATAACGGTGGAGATTCAAACGTGTTACTTGCAAGTGTTTCGCAGTTTTTACCCAATGGAAACTTACTCACTTTTAAGGGGAAACATTATTCAGTCACTTTAAACTTATCTGATACAGAGATAAAAACAGGAAACTATTCTTATCAGATTAAAAATTATCCTAAATTGAATGTACCGGTTGCAGTGATGGAAAGTAACATAACGGGTAGTTCTGCCGAGATACTGGTGGGTATGTAAGCGGTAGAGAAGGCTACAAACTATATGGAAATTATTATCTAGGGTTGCCTACAGAAGTGATCCAGACAAATGATAAAATTGTTCACAAAATCGATTCACCGATTTCATCAGATATACAAACAGATGCGCCACTTGATACAGCAAAAGAATGGTTTTCTAAATTTACGCTCTCCACTAATAAGTAAATAGAGCAAAAAATGGTAGAAGTTGAAAGACTATTTTTTTATTTAAGAACCGTTAAAAATAGGATGGTCCGAAAAAGTTGTCACTCTCATTACTTTCTCGAACCATTCGTTATGGTTTTTAAGTAAATAATGTATTTCTGAATTTTTTTGACAGAGGAAAAAAGAGCATACACACAAGTAAAAGAAATTGAATAAGACAGATGAGACTTAAATAGACAGTACGGTAAGTGAATAGCAAATAAAGATGAACGAAGAATTCGAAAAGATTAGCAAATGTAAGGTACCAATAGTATCTTTTTTTAACGCGACAGTTATGGATACAGTAGAAACTAAATTTATAATCCAAGAAAACAAATAACAGCAAAAATCCTTTAGATAGCATAGTGATCGTGTCGTGTTGGTAAGATAGACGATGGATAAGCAATAAGAGAGTAGGTAAAGGAATATAAAGAGTCAATAACAAAACAAAAAAATAAACAATAAACGGCATTTTTTCCCCTTTGAAGAATTTATTTTATTGGATTCATTAGTACCGAACCATTAATTAATAGTAACAAATAACCGACATAAGATTGATAAAATCTGATAATGGTTGGTATAAAGAATTTTTATAGAATCTGTTGTTATTGTCTACTTCCATGTAATGAAAAAACAGAATGTGGGATAAATCTAAAAATCAGTTTTGCTATAGACTCTCGAATAAACGGCGTCCAAAAGTCAGGTTTTTCGGAAATTTCAAAAAAAAAACGAGCAATACAAAAAGCGTATTGTTCGTTTTTTCCTCCAATTTCTCAAACCTAAACGACTTTTGTCTCGACCTCTGTTTTATGGTTGAGATGAATGTTTCACTAGCAAAAAAAAGCGGAGGTGCTCAATTATTGATCACTAAGACATCGATAAGCTGTTTGACATCTTCAGGATTTCCTATAGGTACGGGAATGACTGCAGCGGAATCTAGGATGTTCTGTGTTTGCGATCTTGCATATTCTGGATCTTGTGCCATTTGTGGGTCTTGCCAATGAGACGGCACATTGTATCTGGTGATCGTACCATTATGATTGCTAGAGTACACGACTAAACTTTGATAGCCATACTCACCACTAAGCATGATCGTTTCAGTTGGATAAGTAACACTTCCTTGGTCATAAGAATCGATTGGCGTACCAACAGGTTGCTTCGTTACGTGTAATTTAAATCCTGGATCTGTCAACCATTCTTTATATTGTGTCCCCATAGTGGCTAACCAGACTCTAGCGTATTCAATCTGTAAATCAGAATAACCGGCTAAAATGTCAGTTGCAGCAACTGACGATTGGGCGGTTGACTCAGTTGTTGCTTCAGCAGAATTTGTTGTAGTTGTCGATTGAGTATCAGATATGCTACTTTCTTTTTTGGTGCTACTTGTTACTTGTTTTGTAGATGATGTGCTGCTATCAGTCGAACTAGTCTCAACCGATGAAGTACTCTCATTAGTTGCCTTTTTTGAGCTCGTTGCGTCAGTAGAATCGTTTTGACTACATCCAGAAATCAAAAAGATGATTGGAAGTAGCAAGAGGATCGATTTTTTCATTTAAAGGTCTCCTTTTTTATATACTCCATTATAAAATAGTTTGAGCGACAAAAATAGCATGGAGACGAACAACTTCATAAAAAGAGGCTAGGACAGAAGTGTTTAATTTCGAGAAATAAGAAGAAATTAATGGAAATTGCTTTTCAAATTTTTGTGAATTTTGGCTTATTTAAGAAGGAGTTGCTTCTGCTTCCACCGTTTATTCGTTTATAAAGAATGAGACAAAAGTGTTTCTTACTTTTGTCCCACGCTCTAAGACTGTATTAGAAAGACTGTCTAACCTTGATTGGAAAAGCAATCAATTGTTGAATGATCCAAACTGATTCTTCCCTTCCCGAATGAAGGTTCATTTTCAAATAGTCTATAACACTTTTTGAGTCATATTTGTATTTTGTGAAATAAAACACAACCGGTGATAGGAAAATTTCTGAACTAGTATTTATTCTCTATGGCAGCCAGGACAGCAGAAGTAACACCCATCATATTTTACGGTCGGATCTGAGCATTTTGCAGCGAGAATCGCTTGGGTGCAATCTGTGAATCTGCCTATCGATAATTGATTTTTTTCATCTGGTAAACGGAAACAAGACGCTTCATGAATTTCGTGGTAGCCTTTATCATCAAGTTTTTTATTCGCAATATAAAGTGGCATATTCTTACACTCCCTTAATTTTTTATCAGTGTTATTTATCTGACAATTTAATTATACAACTTGTCTTTATTTAATCAAGCTTTTATTTGTATTTAGGGATTTATATTTCAAATACATTTGTTTTTAAATAGGGTTACAAATAATACTGTGAATAGTATTTATCAATGAACATCTTTCGGATCGTTCAATATAAGAAAACGCTCGATAATGTTCGCCGAATCACTCAGAGAGTTCTGCAATCTAACAGATCAAGAACGAAATGATCTTGCAATTAGCCAAATGACGAATGATCTTGCGAATAAAAATAATATATTTTTGACAAACGTTTTAGATTATGGTTTTATTTAAGTAGAAAGCAGAGGTGAATGAAATGGATAATGACCAGAGGGACTCTAAGCTTGCTAAGGATCGAACCTTTGTAACTTGGGGAATCATTCCGATTGTTGGCTTTTTTGGACTTTTAGTGTCGTTGATGATTTTCATTTAATTGAATCTTTAAGTAATTCGCTGCTACTTTATAGTTTATTTTTTTAGCTATATACGTTGGAATAAACAGTTTAGTTGATGATTTTTTTCATTTTTAGATGATAAAAAAGATTCGGCAGAGCTTATAGGAACTAAAAGAAGTGAGTGTCGGAGTATGAAAACCTGAGAAAATCAGCAGGATTTTTACTTTGCCAACTTTTCGAGGACGTTCGTCTATTGCAAAGCGTGGACTTCCTTTTACGACTTTTTTCGGCTATCGTAGGTGAGATGAAGTGATCGTTACTTTGTCTCATCTTTTTTTGAATGTATAGTTACATGATTAAAACTATCAGAAGAAAGTGTCTAAAAATGCAATGTGAAGAAAACCTGATATTCTGACAGCAGTGATCTTACAAAGAGATAGAAATCAGGTTTTCTATATCTAAAAAATGGTTATTCTCTAGTTTCAAGTAAGGATCGATCATGATTGAGTTTTTTGTGGGTCAACTAGCCAAGTTGTTATGCCGACGATTGCTACTACGACTAGATAGGAATACCAGTTGATGATATTCAAAAGTAAAAGAAACAAGCCAATCAAAATACATAGTAGAAGCATTCCTGCATATATAATGTGTTTCATTTGTTTCCTCCGTTTTAAGTAATTGGATAATGGATTGTGTGTCCACTGTAACACCAATTATACCTTAAAGAGAAGATGGATAATAGATTTTCACCTTGGGGAATAGAAGAGAAGCGACAAAAAAGTGTTGGAAAATCAAAAGGATAATGACATATTGAGTGAGATCGAGACAAAAGTCGTTTATTCGTTTTTAAAGAATGAGACAAAAGTGTTTCTTACTTTTGTCCCACGCTCGTTCGCTTCTATACCTATTTTTTTTTAATAATAAAAAAAACGAAAATCACGTATAGAATAAGCGAAATAACCAACCCTTTAAGATAGTGGTCAAATAATTGTATCGGTTGTTCGTAAGAATATTCAATGATTTTAATCATAAAATAAATTGCTGGAAAAGCGGATAGAAACATCAACGTATCGTATTTGTTCCATTTGGTAAACAGCAGAAAGAAAAGAATAATACTAATAAAAGGAACCCAAAATAATAACTTGCTTAAAGTAATCATACTATCGCCCCTCTTATAGCCCCCACATAAGCTAAATGATAGCATGTTCTTGTAAATGGGCAAAGAGATTTGGGTTTCTTGGAATAAATCTTCAGTTCTAAGATAGTGAAAGGTTTTTGGACAAGAGAGAAAAATCTAAAAGAGTTACCTATATAAAAAAATAAGTTCGCAACGCCTAAATCATGGACGTCATTTTCTCGTTGTGAGATAATGAACATGTGAAAAATTTAGGACATCTCCCCAAAACGATCTCCAAAGAGTCGAATGTCCTAAATTTTTTTGCATATAATGAAAAGATTTCTTTATGCGTATCCCTAGCAATGATCTCTGTCGCTTTTCGATTTAAAAACGACAGAGATCATTACTTTTTTAGTCTATTTTGGCATGTTATTTTTGCAGTTCTTCTCTATAATCTATTTAGCTGTAAAAAGTTTCGTCTAGGTAAGGCAAAACTAGCTGAACATTAGAAAAAAACTTAAAGAAACGGCAGAAAATGGTGCTAAAATCTAATAAGCGGATATGAGCCATTTCACTAGTAACTACCATTTTGTTCAGAGAGATACAATACGCAAATCCAATGATTTTACCAGACTTTGACAGACAGGCATCACTCATGCTACTATCACAAAGCGTTCCCTAAACTAGGAGTGTAGGTAAGTATCTGGCGGATGTTTTTTAGAAAGAGGAGTTCATCAAGTGTTTACAAAATTGATCGATGCAAATGAGTTGCATGTCTATAATTTTTTGAGTTATTGCTATGACAACAACAAAGCACATTATTCTGTAAAAGAATTAATGTATGAATTGAATTATACCCAAAGCAAACTGTTATCGGTTATTAGACACGCTGAAATGTTTACTACATATTACTCAGAATACACGCTAACATTTTTTGAAGCAGAGAAGTTGATATTGATCGAATTTAGCCCTTTATTTTTAAAAAGTAAAATATATGCTACGATTTTAAGTCGTTCTGTGGGGTTTAAGTTGCTTGATTCACTTTTTAAGGAAAAGTATCACTCGTTGGAACACCTGAGTCAAAAATACTATATGAGTCTTCGTACGATACAACGAAAATTAGGCGAGATGAACAAGATTCTAGAGAATTATCATCTGACATGTAGTTTGAAACGGATGAATCCACTTGATGGGAAAGAGTATCATATACGCTATTTTTTCCATTTGATGTATTGGCAAATATTTGACGAGAAGGAACAAGAGAGTACTAAGAAAGTAGAAAAAAACCAAAAAATCATGGGTATTTTCACTGAACATGCGCCTTATATGCGAGAAATCGATAGACAAAAGTTCAATGCTTTCCTAGCGATTTCTTTGCAACGAATCAAAAAAGGGCATTTTCTGCAGGAAATACCTGACAATGTAGAAGTATTTCAGCATCCATTGATAACAAAAGAAAGATTTAAGAAAAAGATCTTAAAACCGTTATTGGCAGTTAATTTGGTTTCATTAAAAGATATGGCTGAAACAGAATGTGACTTTCTTTACTTTATGTATGGGGTCATGAATACGTATTTAGAATACGATTTAAAAGATTTAGACATCCATAAAATGAATGAAGGATGGAATAGTGAAGAAGCGTATTTTGTCCATTATCTAGAAAAATATTTTCATGTGACTTTAGCGGATAAGGAAAGGATATATCTATTAGTTAATTTGACTATGATCCACCATTCATCACTGGTATTTGGAACGAAAAATAAAATCGATGCTTTTGGAAATGCAGTGCGAGAAGCGGAGCTGCAACGTTCTTTTCCCATGATGTATCCGACGATGAAGCGGTTCATTTATGAACTTTCTGAAGATAGGGAACAATATCTTCAGTATTACGAGATGAACCAACGCTTGATTTTTCAGTACTGTATGCTGACTAGGGACGTATTTATCAAATACGAAAAACCGCTAACTTTTTCATTGCAATCAAAATACGGAAAAACACAAGAATTATGGGAAAAGAAACGAATACTTAATTCAACAAATCGTCCTTTGGAATGTGTACATTTTTCTGAGAAACCTGATTTAGTGATCAGTGATTATCCTATCGATCTAGAAGTTTACGGGTTAGAAAATACACCTGTTTTTTACTGGAGCGGTCAACCGACAGTAAATGATTGGCGAAGACTTAAATCAGTGATGAAGGAGTTGCGTGGTAAAAATATCCAGTCACTCCTAGAGCAGATGACACTGACTCATTAAGATCGATCATTCAAACATAGCGTATGTAGGTAGAAAAACTTTGCTTGTATCGAACTGTGTGAGATGATCAATCAGGAGGATGTCATTTAATGCCTGTTTACGAGCTGTTCTCGGTAAAAACAACCTGATTTTATCTTCACTGAATCCAGTCAAAAACTTTTTGTGATGGTCAGTAATGATTGGTCGCTTCAATAAAGAAGGATCTTTTTGGATTTCTTGGTAAAGCTCTTCAAGAGTTAAAGAATCTAATTGATCCTTTATTTTTTTGTAGCTGAATGAATGGGTGGATAAAACTTCATTCAAGCCATTTTTAGTTAATTGAAGCATCATGAAAAATTCTTTTTTTGTCAATGGCTGCGCATTCAAACTTCTTTCTTTGTAATCGATTTGGTGGTCATAGAGCCACTTTCTAGCGAAACGGCATGAGTTGCAACCAGGCATTGTATATAAAAAGATCATTTATTTTCCTCCTTCAAATCTTACTGCACTATTATAGTAGCACTAAAGAATAAAGGTGAATGGACAAAAAAATGATGATTTTTCAATAAAAATGACCGTTGGTATAGATGGAAGAAAATAAAAATGGAAACAAAAAAGCACCTACTTTCAGTTAAAAGTAGATGCTTTTACAGTGAACTAGAACTGCAATCGTTCATTGAGTTTTTCACTCCTATGCGGATTTTTTCAATTCTTGGACAGCTTGTTCGATCGTAACACCTGTAGCCACACGATTTTCATCTTTTTTATCAAATACGATAAATAGATTCAATTGTGTATCCAATGTTACGCGATATTGTAATTCTTTGTTATAGAATGTCATAATTCATTCTCCTTTCTTTGTTTCATACGAAAGGCAACTATACGTTGATAACGAAATTCCACTTTCAAATATAACACAAATAAGGAGAAATGGCTACTTAAATATTTATTAACAAAACGATAAGTCAGTAATTACGACAATAAAATGAGAAAAATATAGCTCATTTCGAAAAAAAGTATTGGGGCCAAAGAACAAAATCCTGTGGAGTGTAGGGGATCAACGATGTAAGCCTCAATAAAAAGTGTATGATCGTGAAATGGCCAGGGTTTTAACTGGAGTTTGAATCTTCATTTAGTTGATTGATCAATGAGTCCAAGTTATAAGACGAGTCTCAGAAAATAATGGTTGAAATAAAACACTTAGATTACTTAATGATCGGGATACTGTTTTATTGGTGAGATAACTCAGGTTTATTAAAAACCTCCATTGAACGTGGGACTGATTTATTGAGATAAGAAGGGAAGTGAAACGCCATTTTATTCCCCGACTACTGGAGGATTCATGGGCTGAAAAAAATAGCTAAAGATGCGATCGTTATTCTTGTGTTTCGAATTGAACCATGGTATACTATAAAAGTAATCTATTTTGAAACGTAATTCGAGCTACTATTTTAGTTTAAGACTCCTTTTGCCTATCAATAATTTATTGCATCAATCAACGTATTTTGATACGTATCAGGAGGAAATATACATGAATAACGGTACAGTAAAATGGTTTAATGCAGATAAAGGTTTTGGTTTCATCACAGCTGAAGACGGAAATGATGTTTTTGCACATTTCTCAGCTATCCAAGGTGACGGATTCAAAACATTAGACGAAGGTCAAGCAGTGACTTTTGATATTGAAGACGGTCAACGTGGCCCTCAAGCAGTTAACATCGTTAAAGCTTAATCATTGAATGAAAAAAAGACCTCTCTTTTTGAAGAGAGGTCTTTTTTTGTGCAACCGTCCATTTATTAGTGAGCTTTTTTGTTTTGTACAGTACAATAAGTCGAATTGTTTTGAAATAGTAAATTTTTTATTAAGTATTTATTATAAAAAATAATAAAATTTGTTATTCATGTACTATTTTATTAGAAAGGGGATATGTACATATGTTTAAAAAGATATTTTTATTTTCAGCCATGACTTTAACTTTAACTGGTTGTACGATACATAGTTCAGAAAAGGAAAATACGACGAGTAGTGCAGAGAACACAAATGAAAAAGGAAAGTTAGAAACAAAGAAAGAACAAATCACAGTAATGGAAGTAGACAAAGCACGGGAAGAGTGGGCCAATGCAGTCATCGCAATTGGTGAAGCTGGAAAAGAAAGTTTGGAAAAAGCAAAGGAAAAAGCGAAAGAAGTTGTTGAATCGCAGTATGCCTTTGATGAAGGAACTGTGTTGTTTAAACCAACGAAAGCAGCGCAACGCCCATTTCGTTCTACAAAAGCAGAAGCTATTTCTTATTTTGTAGGAGGCGAGGTGAGTGAAGATCATGGGTTCGCCTTACAACCTTGGAAGAAGGTTCGTTTTGAGAATCACGACACGATCATCGATGACGACTCTGCTGTAGCTTCAGGAGAGTATTACTTTTCTGATAAAACAGGCGAAGAAACAAAAGCTGAATATACTTTCGGCTTTATTAAAAATCATGAGGGAAAGCTAAAGATTAACCTTCATCATTCTAGTCTTCCTTATGGAGGATAAGTAGAAAAAGCTAAAAAGACGATAGTAGCAAAATAAATGAATGAAGAACGAATTGATCTTTACATATATGAGAACTTGCTAAAGAATTTTTTGAACTATCTGATGGAAAATTAGATATTGAGAGCGAGACAAAAGTCGTTTAGGTTTGAGGAATTGAAAAAAAAACGAACAATACGTTTTTTGTATTGCTCGTTTTTTAATTTTCCGAAAAAACTGACTTTTGGACGCCGTTTATTCGAGAGTCTGTAGCAAAACTGATTTTTAGATTTATCCCACATTCATCATCTAAGCATGAATAAATAATAGAAGCAGTTTTCTGTTCCAATCTCTCTATTAGTTGAATTGGACGCTACTAGAAGAAAAAAATCATTCAACTGGCGGGATAATTAATTCAATTCCTTTTTGTCTAAGATTAGTCAAACATTCCATTAGATAATTTTCGTTATGTTCTGGATAGATCGGTGATGTCTGAACGACTGGCAAAAGATCAGGATAGCTTTCACATGATTTTCCGCGGTATTCAGCAATCCGCCATTCAGGTGCGGGGAAATAACCACGACTTTCCATTTCTAAAAGGACTAGTCGGTGGTATTGGTAAAGCTTATAAGGCGAATAGTGAAAGACATAATCGACAGTTGCATGCTTTTTGCCCCAACCATTTCCCCGGAGCGCGCAACATTCTCTGTGTTGTCCTAGTAGTTGCTGTCTTGGTAATAAAGAAATTAGTTCCTGATGCCATAGTCGCATGGGTATTCACCTTTTCTATAAGTAATTATTTTTTTAGGTCAAGATAATCGTTCTGGATTTTCAGACCTGCCAATCAAATAGTCAATTGAGACATCGTAAAAATCAGCTATAAAAAGTAGTTCTATCACATTCGGACATGTTTTGCCTTCTTCGTACTGCTGATACACTTCAAGAGGGATCGTTACTTGTTCAGCCACTTCACTAGTTGTCAGATTGTTCTTTTTTCTCAAAAAATCCAGTCTGCAACGTAATGTATCTAATAAAATCGCTTCTTCAAAGCTCATCGATATGCCTCCCATTCGTTTTGATACGATTATCGCTTCTTATTTAAATAAATCAAATATACGATCGGTAGAAATAAGGATAAAATAAAGCCAATCAGTTCTTCAACGAATAATTGATCTGACTGGAAATACTGATAGTTTAGTATTTTGTTGATAAAAAATAAAGCGGGGAAAGTAAATAGTGCCAAAAGAATACGTTCTTTATTCCATCTTATGAAATAACAAATAACCGGAATAAGAACGATGGCCGGCACTAAAAAAATAAGGCGAACGAATGTTATCATAAGATGAACTCCTGTAATTTTTTTTGCTAAACAGCCGCTAAAATATAAAAGGACAATCAAAAAAGCATCATTTACATCGTCTATTAGACGATGTAAAAAAACACCTTAAATAAAAGATATCATTTTCTAGGTAACATAACAAATAATATGCTATGAAGTGGAGTCAGATGATATTATTTGGGGAAGACAAGGGGATTGATATCTAAGAAGTTGAGTACGTATAAAAATAAGAAAACAGCATTTATTATAAAAGAGTAAATTATGATTGCGTAGCGTATAGATACGTAACGAATAAACAGCCGAGGTTGGATGGCCGCATATCGTTTCCCTTTATAGGTAATTGTCATAAAGCAAAGGATGAGGGTAACGATTCCTTGAAAGATAAGACCGACAAGTAGAAATGTTTCTGTTTGATAGTTTAACTGTAAAAAATACGCACCCACGGCTAACAGGTCTAAAAGAATAGTAATAAATGGCATAAAGGGTTCCTCCTTTTTTATAAGAATAGCATGATTTTTAGATTGTACAATTATTGTGACAATATTGAAAGCTAAAGGAAGAATAAATATTAAAAAACGGATGTGATGTTTTATTTGAGATTGTTTCTTCTAAATCTACATGATATAGTAAAAATAGGTTATTTTTAATAGGTACCCTTAGCTCAGTTGGTTAGAGCAGACGGCTCATAACCGTCCGGTCGTAGGTTCGAGTCCTACAGGGTACATCAAGTCAAGTTCGAAAAAACGAGAATCTTTTGATCCTCGTTTTTTTTATATAGAAAAAAATAAATTTTGCTTTGCCTCACTAAAAACTCAGCCAGAATTTGGCGGAGTAAAATAGATAGATATATTAGTGAAAGATAACTGAGTAAAGTGTTGCTAGCAGAAAAACGAGGAAAACGACCAGCACATGATCGGACTTAGATGTTTGATCCCATTCTTTCCAGTATGAAATAAATTGAGGAAGATAGACAATCAATGATTCTGTATTTTATTGATCAATTCCGCCACAAACGTAAGAATAGGTGAACTACTGAAAAGAAATCTCAAATTAGTGATGAAAACACGACAAACGGGAAAGGCAGACCATACACGAATGTATTTATAGAATAAACGTAATATAATAGAAGAAAAAATCTATTTAATACGTAAAATAAGCGGGAATAATTGATAAATCAGCAGTTTGAGAAAGATTTGTCAAAGTATTTTCAACTAAATAAAAGGTGATAAAAGATTTAAAAGAATGTGTGACAAATCTAAAAATCAGGTTCGCTACAGACTCTCGAATAAACGGCGTTCAAAAGTCAGGTTTTTCGGAAAATTAAAAAAACGAACAATACAAAAAACGTATTGTTCGTTTTTTTTTTTGAATTTCTCAAACCTAAATGACTTTTGTCTCGACTTCTTTTTAGAGAATCGATACATTGAAGTCCTTTAGTAATTCGATGGCCATTTTACCGTGTTGATTTTCTGATAACAGCGCTGGATCAAGGAAAAAATCTGCCTCTGGAAAAGCGCTTTGTAAAGCAATCGTATTGGACAAAACACATAGATTTGCTTCTATGCCCACAACTTCGATTGATTTCTGTTCATCTTTTCGATCAAATAACTGTTTTTTTAGTTCAATAAGTTTTTCTGGTGGCAGAGTGAAATAATATTTCTTGATCACTCGTTCATTTGGTAGAGGAGTCAGCTTAGGAATCAATTGTAGTGCTGGGCTTTCTTCTTCTACGTCTTTTTTTTCGATGGGAATATCTCTAGTAAGTAAAACCAATTCATTATTTTCCCTAGCTTTAGCTAAGCGTTGCGCAATTCGATCCACCAATTCTTCAGAACCTGGAACATAAAAATCACTCATTGGATCAAGCACTTGGTTTTGCATATCGATGATTACTAACATGTTGATCCCTCCATTCACCTTGTGAAACTCAATAATAATTCTTGATGATATATGCAACACCAGCTTCTTCGTTGGTCTTCGTCACTTCATTTGCGATGTCTTTCACTTGTGGTTGAGCATTGCCCATTGCGACACTTAGCCCACTGACTTTCAACATCGCGATATCATTTTCTTGATCGCCAAATGCCATGATCTCACTAGGCTCGATTCCCAGGTATTGGCCTAAAAAGATGAGTGAGTGTGCTTTTGTGATGCCTTTAGGAGTGATCTCCAAAAAGTGGGGGTCTGAGAAGACAGAATCGATTCCCTCATCAGCCAAATCACGTTGCAACTGTTGTAGCTTATTCTCATCTCTATCTGTCAAAGCTAATTTCAAATAGCTTAGAGAAGGGTCTTCCAGTAGTTTTTCAATGTCTTCAAATGACTGCTTCTGTAAACGGAATTGTTTATAGTAAGGGTCATTTTTTACTAAACTAGATTCATCAAATGTTAGTTGGTCATCTTGGGTCTCGCGACTTGCAATGATCGAGATTTTTGCTTTTTGTACGAGATAAAAGGCGCGTTTCAATGTTGGCAATTCGATTTTCGCACGTTTCAAGACGTTGACGATTTTTCCTTTTTCCATTTCTGCAACGAATGAACCGTTAGAAGAGATCAGATAGCCACCAATGCCCAGTTTTTCAAAAATATCTTTCGCTGAGATGCTGTTGCGTCCTGTAGCGACTGTTACAATTCCACCATTTCTGTCAAAGTTTTGTAAAGCCTCGATATTTCCATCTGGTATTTCTCCGCTTCGATCAAGTAATGTACCATCTAGATCTATTGCAGCTAATTTCATAATTTTCGCTCCCTTTGTTGTGTGCTTATTTTAAGATTAAATGAGAAATACTAAAAATGAAAATAAAATGCACTGTGTGATGAATTTTTTCAAAAAAAATTCTCTATTTCCATTTGACTATAAGTAGTAGCGATTTGGTCAATACCTTTGAATAAATAGGCAAAAAACTTGATAAGTTAACGTTTTCAAAGCTAAAAAAAACATTATTTTTGCAAAATATTCATTGAAAATGAAGCATATATTTTGCTTTAACGTTTGATCAGGCATATTCTAGATATAGAAAAGGTTAGAAAAAGATTAAAAAAAGGAGTGATTTTAATGGAGAAAAAACAGGGGATCGTTCCAGTGGTAACTGCTTCAGATGAAAATTACGCTCCTTATTTAAGCGTAATGATCGCAACAGTATTGGACAATTGTAACAAATCAAGACACATTTACTTTTACGTGATTGATGACGGAATCTCTGAATACAGCAAAGAAGGATTAAGACAGACGGTGAGTGATCATTCAGCAAATGCAAGTATCCAGTTCCTGACAGTTGACACAGATGTGTACGAAGATTTTTTGGTTAGTGATCATATAACTACTACTGCTTACCTGAGAATTTCTTTACCTAAAATTTTAACGAAATACAACTATAAAAAAGTACTTTATCTTGATTCAGATATTTTAGTACTAGATGACATCGTTGATCTATATGACACATCATTGAATGATCATACGATCGGTGCAGTGATTGATCCTGGACAAACTAAAGCGTTGAAACGCTTGGGCATTGATTCTACCGAATATTATTTTAACTCTGGTGTGATGATCATTGACATCGAACGTTGGAATGAACAATCAATTACAGAAAAAACGATCAACTATTTGAAAGAAAATGGGGATCGAATCATCTATCACGACCAGGATGCATTGAATGCTGTATTGTATGGCAACTGGGAACAATTAGAACCACGTTGGAACATGCAGACATCTCTTATCTTTGAACGTCATCCTGCACCTGATGAAACATACGAAAAATTGTATAAGGAAGGCAATGCTTCCCCAGCTATCGTTCACTTTACAGGACATGATAAACCGTGGAACACATTGAAAGACCATCCATATACAACGATTTATTTAAAAAAATTAGCGCATAGCGCATTAATGAAAGTAGGCGAGGTAAATGAATAGAAGAAAAGAAATAGCGATCGTATCAAGTTGTAATACAAAATTTGTGCCTCATCTAGCGGCGCTTTTTGTATCAGTATTAGAAAACAGTGATCCAAAAACATTTGTAAGATTTTATGTCGTTGACGACAATATCGATGCTGAAAGCAAAAAATTATTGCGTTTTTCAGTAAAAAATTCTCGTATGAATACTGACGTAGAGTTTTTGAAAATCAACAAAGAGTTCTTTGAAAATGTTGTAACGAGTGACCGTATTCCGGAAACAGCATATTACAGAATCGCTATCCCAGAATTATTTAGAGGAAAAAATGTCGAACGTATTTTATATATGGACTGTGACATGATCGCTTTAGATGACATAACAAAATTATGGTCTCTTGATTTCAATGGTGCCATTGTCGCAGCTATTGAAGATGCTGGATTCCACCGACGTTTGGAAAAAATGGAGATTCCTGCAAAATCAATGCGTTACTTCAATTCTGGCTTGATGCTGATCAATGTTGAAAAATGGTTAGAGCAAGATATCACACATAAAGTTCTAAAATTTATCGAAGAAAATCCACAAAAACTACGATTCCATGACCAAGATGCATTGAATGCTATACTACATGATAGTTGGATTGCTCTTCATCCTAAATGGAATGCGCAAGGCTACATCATGGCGAATGCGAAAAAACATCCCACTGCAAAAGGAGAAAAAGAATACGAAGAAGCACGCCAAAATCCATCGATCATTCACTTCTCTGGACATGTGAAACCGTGGAGCAAAGATTTTAAAGGATTAAGTAAAAAATATTACGAAAAATATGCAAACATGACTGCTTTCCGCTGTGTAGAAAAGTTTCCACAATATCCATTGTATGCACAAGTCAATCGAAATCGTAATCGTAATCGAAATACATTTGTTAAATAAACAATCACTAGGAGATGATGACTATGGAAATCACGATGTCAAAAACTGCTGCCAAAGCATTGATTGAAAAAGTAGGGGAACATTCGAAAATTGCTATAGCGTTGATTGATGATTCTGATCCCTTTTTAAGAGAGAAAAGTGCCTGTGCGAAAGGAAGCTTCTTTCAGATCATCCCGTTTGTGAATGAATTTGGCCAATATATCACTCGGATCGATCATCCAGTATTAGAAATCTATACTTCTAAGCTTGAACAATTTTACTTAGGTAGACAATTAAGTATGGAATACAATCAACAGCTGGATAGCTTTACCTTAGAAAATGAAATTACTGTGTTAGATCGCAATATCAAACTCAGCCACTGCTTCTTTAGTTAATCTGAGGACGAAACAAACAGAAGGGAAGACTGATAATGCTGGACTATTACTTTATTAAAGAAAAAGTAATACAAACAGATGAAAAAAATTTCAATTGGCTTGTGATCAACAACAGTGATACTGAAGAAATCGGAAGAGTCGTCGAGAAGTATCAACTTCCAGAAGACATCTTCATCGGGAATTCTTATCCCGAGGAAGTGTCTCGACTGGAATACCTTTCAGGGACCAAGTTGCAGCATCCGATTTCTTTGGTATTACTTAATCTCTCAAGTAAACAGGAAAAAATCGAGAAACGTTTGACGCCGATTTCGTTTGTTTTATCAGATAACCTATTGATTGCTTGTGTCGAAAAAGAAACCGATTTTTTTGAACATTTGATTGAAAAACATCATGAGGATATCGATTCTTTTGAAAAAGTAATCGCATACACAGTGTTAGATATCTATACCCGTTATGTGAAAGAATTGAAGGGAATGAAGAAGAGAATCGATTCTTTAGATCAAGAAGCCAGAAAAACAACGGAAAACGAAGAGTTATACAAACAAGCGGATTTAGAAAGAGATATTGTTTATATCGATCATACGCTGAGAGATCAGAAAGGAACAATGGATGCTTTATGGGACTCCAAACCATTCATCGAAGGATTAGCGGATGACCGTTTACTTTATGATGTCCAACTGAGACAACGCCAGACTGAAAAAATGATCTTGATCTACCGTGACCTATTAGAAAGTATCGGTGATCTATTTAATGGGATGATGGACAACCATTTGAACCATCTGATGAAATATTTAGATTCAGCAGCTTTGATCATCTCAGTTCCAGCGATGATTGCTGGGGTCTGGGGAATGAATACTGGTGGACTCCCTGGAAAAAACTCAACATTAGGGTTTTTACTCGTCGTGATTGCCTCAATCGTTATTGCGGCGGGTGTTGGGTATCATCTAATCAGAAAAGACTACACGAAATAATCAATAACAGTTTTACTAACATTTAGGAGGATAACTATGACTGAACCAAAATTAATTGACCCACGTAACCTTTATCATACAGAGAAATTTCCAAAACAAGACCAGGATACACCTGCGTTACAAAATGAAATGCGCCCTAATCCTGATTGTGCGGAGGAATCTTATGAAGGCTCGAATCAATTAGAAGACAGACGTGTTCTTATCACTGGAGGCGACTCTGGTATCGGACGTGCCGCAGCGATTGCGTATGCAAGAGAAGGGGCAGATATTGGGTTGCACTTTTTCCCAGGAGAAGAAGAAGATGCAAAAGAAGTAGCTTCATATATCGAAAAAGCCGGCAGAAAAGTTGTGCTGTTACCGTATGATCTACGAGAAGAAACTGCACCAAAAGAAATAATCCAAAAAGTCGTTGCAGAACTTGGGGGATTAGACACGTTGGTCTTAAATGCGGGTCAGCAAATTTCTTCTCCATCTATTGTTGATCTTCCGATGGAACAAGTAAAAGATACGTTCATGGTCAATATCATTGCGATGTTTGCACTTGTTAAAGAAGCTGTTCCACATATTCCAGCTGGTGGTGCAATTGTTACAACGACGTCTGTCCAAGCATCCAATCCAAGCGAGCACTTATTAGATTATGCAGCGACGAAAGCAGCAATCGCCAACTTTACGATCGGTTTGGCAAAACAGTTGGCACCGAAGGGAATCCGTGTGAACGGTGTGGCACCTGGACCTATTTGGACGCCACTTCAACTAGATGAAGGTCAACCTGAGGATGTAATTCCAGAATTTGGTCAAAAAAGTCTGTTAGAACGAGCAGGACAACCTGCTGAATTAGCACCAGTATACGTTTTCTTAGCTTCAAATAAAGCAAGTTATGTGACGGCACAAATTTACGGTGTCACAGGTGGCGAAGCAATCAACCTATAAGGAAAGATTGGAGAGAGAAAAATGAATAAAGGAATAAAGACCATTGGAACAATCGTTTCGCTTTTACTATTGTCCGTGCTATTGTTTGTGATCTTGATCAGTGCGATTTATCCATTACCATTCCAGTTAGAACGTTTCCGCTTCTTTTCTTTGACGAATTTCTATCTGCGACATTATATTTTTTGGGTGGCAATCGCCTTTTCGATTCTCTTGATTCTTGGCATACTGATCTTGCTTTTCTATCCAAAAACGATCCGCAGTTTCTTACTAAAAAAAGGGAACGGAGAATTAGTGCTGGATAAAAAAGCTATCGAGGGTATGGTTCGTTCACATTTGAACCAAGATGACTTTATCGACTCTCCTAAAGTCAACGTGAAAGCTACTAAAAATAAGCTATCCGTTGGGATCAAAGGCGAGTTGAGACGAACGTCTTCATTAATTGGGAAAACAGGAACCTTAATGAAAGATATCGAAAACGAAATCCAACATGTACTCGGAGAAGATGAACCTGTTCAAGTTTCAGTAAAGTATACAGGTTATCAAGAACCAACTAATAAAAGAAGCGCAGATCAAGCGCGAGTAGAATAGGGAGGCTGACGAAATGAATGAATTTATGACCACGTACAAGCTCCCGATCATCTGCGGAGTGATTGGCTTGATTCTAGCAATATTATTATTGTCGATCGGTTTTTTTTAAACACTACTAGTTACCATTATGGCGATCATTGGTGTAGCTGTTGGTATGTACTTGAAACGTACGCATCTTTTAGACGATTATTTCAAATCTTAGGAGGAACATTATATGAATAACAATGAAAAAAACAATCAAAACAATCAAAATAACCAAAATAATAACCAGGGAAAACCAGTTTCTGCACATCCAGATCCAGTAACACCAAACCAATCAAATGGAATCACGACAGAAAAAAATAAAACAGCACCTGTATCAGGACATCCGGATCCAGTTGTGCCAAATGTAGAAGAAAAAGTCGAACACGACAAACATCAAAATGATAAACATCAACATGACAAAGACCATGATGCCCATCAACCTGCTCCCCATGATCTGCCAAAATCTGGTGGACATACACCTGGTGGACCAGTTCCACCCCATGCGCCACAATCTCTAGCTGGACATGGAAAGGAAGAGCACATGAACGGCGATTTGACTTACGAAGATAAAGTGATCCAAAAAATCATCGGAATCGCACTTGAACAAGTCGATGGATTATTGTCAGTCGATGGTGGTTTCTTCTCAAATGTTGCCGGGAAATTAGTGAATACAGATAATACGACTGCTGGGATCGATACCGAAGTCGGTAAAAAACAAGTAGCTGTTGACTTGTCGATCATTGTTGAATACGGGAAAGACATCGAAAAAATTTATCAACAAATAAAAGAGATCATCAGTAAAGAAGTACAAAACATGACTCATTTAGATGTAATCGAAATCAATGCTAATGTTACAGATATCCAGTCAAAAGAAGAATTTGACGCGAAACAAGAAACAGTTCAAGACAAAGTAACAAATGCAGCCAAAAATACCGGACAATTTGCTTCTGAGCAAACGGATAAGGCGAAACAAGCGATTGCTGAAAAAACAGAACAAGCAAAGGACCATGACTCCGAAGTTAAATAATGAGCAATCGAAGATAGATCATAATAGAACATGAGGTAGTTAGTTGAATGAATGTTCTTTAAAGAAGAGCGAATTGAACAAACGCAGTCATGTTGAATAATTGAATCTCTACACCAAAAGTACGCTTTGCAGGCTGCTTTTGGTGTTTTTTCGTTTTAAGTGCTGCTATATTAAAAGTAACGAATAGGTCCTTTACCTACATAGGCTCAATTCAAATGTAACGAAATCGATAGGATAACGCCCCAGTGAGAAATGATCCTTCCAGTTGTTCCGTATGGATATAGAAAAAATGACATTTCAATCATGCGTAAATTGCTTTAAATTTAAGAGGATAGAGCTTTTTAAAGTTCGGTCAAATAAAAAAAGCAAGTCTTTTTTTGAAATTTATAGCTAGAACATAATCTGTATTTCAATTATAAATAACAAATAAAGGCTAGTTTGCTTTTTAGATGTAACTACATACGTATAAAATAAAAATCTGTTGAAAAAGTAAGCTATGTGATAAGAATAGCGATCAATGTATTTCAATGGTAAATGAATAAAAGGAGGAGAAATAGTTGAAAACCAGTAAAAAACTGTTACATAGTTCCTTGATTTTAGGACTGACTTTTGGAAATATCAGTGGTCCAGTTGTTGAGGCAGTTTCCATGCTAAGCTCAATTGAAAATAAGATAGAAACAAAAGAAGAAACAAAAGAAAAAACAAAAGAAAAAACAAAAAAAACGAAAGATACAGTAAAAATCAATTCAGTAGCTAATGCTTCTGACTATAAAAAAATAATTGAGGATGGGGTAACACGAAGATTTAGTTATATTCTTTCAGACTATATGAAAAAACAAACGCATAAATTTGATATTGGTGAATCATTTGTGTCACGTGAGGAATATACCCCTTTTTTTGATTTTACTACAGGTCCAATAGTGTTACCGATACCCCCTGGAACTATTTCTACTCTTGTAATGTTTTCAGAATACAAATCAACTAATAGTGAGCGGATCTATACGGCAACCACCGAAAGTGGCAACTGGCATATACGCTTGATTGTAAATGCAACTGCATATTTGAATCCGCCGGTATTTACTATTTTTTTAACTCGAATGGCAAATAATCCTGTAGAAGGAGAAGAAGTGTTTAAAAACTTCCCTATCCCTCATTATTATGTGGATGTACCTGCATGGAAAGATATTAAGAATGAGACATTTACTTCAGATGTTTCGTTTACATCAGCAGCACAGGTGTTAGGGGAGATTAAGGTTACGATTAAATCAGGTTCCCACAGTTTATGGGACAATGAACCCATACCTAATCCATCTAACTATATTGACAAGATTAATCAAAGCAATGTAATTGGAGATTTAAAAACAGAATGGGAAACACCACCTGATATGCATAAGATCGGAGAACAGCAGACGAAAATTAAAATAAGCGAAGAAAGAACTGGTAGAAAGACTATTGTAACTGTACCAATTACTATCAAATCTGCTGCGATACGATTAACAGTGAAAAAACCAATAGATAATATTTATCAATATGAAGATCTCCCTGATGTTACCGATTATTTTAATGTGACTGATCCTTTAAATCTTCCCTATAGTCTTCATTGGGACTCGAGCGTGAGTACAAATAACCTAGGGGAACGTGGCTGGCAAGCAATAGTGACTTCTACGGATGGTACAAGAAGAGAGACTGCTTCAATGAAAATGACAGTCATTCCAATTCCAGAAATTGAGTTAGAATTAGAAAAAACTGCATCCTATTATTTGAATGAGACACATTCTCCTTTAGATACTTCCTTTCAAAAGTATATAAAAAAAGCAAAGATTGAGGGAGTAGAAGTTGACCCGAAAAATCTCACGTTTGTTGCTACTGAATCGATAGAACCTAATTACTCTGTCGCAGGAAATCAAAGATTAAAAATTACCGTCCAAACAACGCATTCACCCACAGGAAAAATTATCAAAGGTTCTGCTGAAACAACCGTAAACATCTTATGGGGGAACACTATTTTAATGCGTTCCGCGAATGGAGGATCAGCAGGTGCTTTTTCATTGAATCTAAATAAAGCGAATACCTCTTCTGCTACCATAGTGATGCGTCGTGGCTTGGATTCGCCATGGGACGAAGCAGTCAATCCCAACGGCCTACAGTTTTCACCCTATTATAAATTTGAAGTGTTAAGAAACGGGAATCCAGTATATGCGCAGGAGATAATCAATCGGTCCACGCTACAAGAAATCATGAATGCTTTTGGAAATAACAACAATGAAATTACCGTTCAAATGAACGATATCATCAAAATCACCCACCCAGAAAAGTCTGCAAAAAGTTCAGTGATAATGATCGATGAAAAAGAACATGACTTTACCTATGGTTCAGATTATGCGTATTATCGAGTAACTCAAAACGGTCTTGTACCCGCACCGGTAGTCGAAGCTGAAAGTGCAGGAAAAGTATTTGTTTTGGGAGAAGACACGCGCAATATTGATTCCGCAAGTTTAATCGAAAATGCAACGATCAACGGTGAAAAACTTGATAAAAATCAATACACCGTAGAAGCACTTGACCATTTTGATACAAGTACGATCGGTTCTCGAAAAATGCGTGTCCGTATCAACATGAAAGATGGGATTGCTTCAGAAGAATTTGAGATCAATTATAGTGTTGGCTGGGGCAGTACATTCGTTCTAAAAGGATTGGATGATACCACGGTAGGTGCTTTTAGTTTATTGAATCAAAATGGCCAGTGGGCACTTCAGTCAAGTCAAGGTGTCAATGGAACGAACTTAAGTGGTTTCGTCAATAATCATTTTGGGCGAGAGACGTATTACAGTATTGAAGTGTTAGATGGGAGTACCAGAAAATACAACTATGAAGTAGCAGGAAATAGTTCGATTCGTGAGGCAATCAATGGCTTCAATAATGGGCAACCTTTGATTGTTGAGAAAGGGAATGTGATCAAGGTCTATCACGCAGAAACCAACGGAAAAAATCTGTTGATGGAAGACGAGTTGGTCAAAGATTTCACAGTTGGTTCAAACTATGCGTATTATAAAGTGACGGACCACGGATTAGAAGCTGTTTTAAATGTTGAAGCGGATGCTGCTCCCCAGGAATTTTGTCTAGGAGAAACCACAAAGGGGATCGATGGCACCAAACTAATCAAGAGTATCAAAGTCAACGGAATCGAATTAACGAATAACTTGTATACTGTCACTCAATTAGAAGAGTTTGATACTACTTCTGCTGGGTCCAAAAACTTACGGATCAATTTTAAAACAAAAGATGGCATGGTCTCTAAAGAAATCACTGTGCCGTATGAAGTGAAATGGGGCAATACGATCCTGATGCGTTCGGCTACTGGAGACGCTGCTGGTGCCTTTTCGTTACGGATTGGGGATACGAGTGCTTCATCGGTCCAGATTGCTATGACGAAGGGACTAGCAACAACGGGTGAAGATGCAGTGGGACCTGCAAATGATCCATATGGACTTTACTATTCTTTTGAGGTCTTACGAAATGAGCGAAGTGTATATGAATATGAAGTGGCCAATCGTTTTACAGTGAATCAAGCAATCAAAGATTTTAATAATGGTAATGGATCATTGAATATTCAACTCAATGATGTCATTAAAATCTACCATCCTGAGAAAACAGCGAATAGTTCAGTTGTTATGATCGGAGAGCAGGAAAAAGATTATACTTATGGAACAGAATATGCATACTATAAAGTGACACCTCAAGGATTTGTGCCTGTCCCTGTAATGACAGCCGAAGGAGCGAAAAAAGAGCTTCTGTTAGGGGAAGAGACGCGCACGATCGATGCAAATCAATTGGTTTCAACTGTCAAAATCAATGGGCAGGAGATCGATGAAAATCTTTATACGGTAGAAACATTATCAGATATAAGTACGCAGACTGTGGGTACGCGGAAAGTAAAATTGAAAGTGACAGCGAAAGATGGCTTGTCATCTGACGAAATCGAAGCGGAGTATACTGTAAAGTGGGGAGATTCTCTCGTATTGAAAGGACTGAACAATGCCACTGTTGGTGCGTTTAGCTTAGTTGAACAAAACAAACAATGGTTGCTTCAGTCAACACAAGGCGTGGATGGCACTAACTTAAGTAACCCAGTGAATAACTTGCTCGGGCGTCAAGTCTATTACCGCTTGGATGTGATAAAAGGAGTAAGTAGTAGCTTTACCTATGAAGTCTTAGGGAATAGTACGATTGGAGAAGCAATCAATGGCTTTAATAATGGCAGTCCACTTGCAATGGCTGTAGGGGATGTCATTAAAGTCTATCATGCAGAAACGAATGGTAAAAACCTTTTTATGATGGATGAAGTGGTGAAGGATTTTACGGTAGGTTCCAATGAAGCCTACTATGAAGTGACTGAAGAGGGGCTTACACCAATCTTAGCAGTGAGTGTGGATTCATCACCACAAGAATTTACATTGGGCGACATCACGACGAATGTTGACGGAGCTAGTTTAGTGAACAGTGTGACTGTGAATGGTAGTCCATTGACATCGGATCAATACACAGTAAAACAACTAGGCAAATTTGATACGACAACGGCTGGCAAAAAAGATCTGCAGATCCAATTTGATACGAAAGATGGTAATATCTCCAAAGAAATCACTGTGCCTTATGAAGTCAAATGGGGGAGCACGATTTTACTCAAGTCAGAAAATGGTCATTCAGCGGGAGCCTTCTCACTGCATACAACGAATGGTTCTGGACGTCAGTTAGCGATCTACACTGGCTTAGACACACCAGCGAATGAACAAATCAGTAGCGACTCTTCTTTGTACTATTCGATTGAAGTCCTTCGTGATGATCGTATTGCGTATAGTCAGGAAATTCCTGGCAGTGCCACGTTGCAACAAGTCATGGATAACTTTGGCACCAACAAGGCGATCAGCGTTCAGTTCGGGGATGTCGTCAAGATTTATCACCCACAACGGACAGACGGTAGTTCTGTGTTATATGTCAATGAATCAGCGGAAGATTTCACCTATGGCTCACCTTATGCGTATTATGAAGTAACCGCCTATGGCTTCAAAGCGTTACCAGTGATGGAGGCTGAATCTGCCAATAAGGAGTTCTTCTTAGGAGAAGACACCGCTAATACGGATTTAACACAGTTGTTCTCTGATGTGCGGATTAATGGCGAAACAGTTAACGAAGATCAATATACTATTGAAAAAGTAACTGATTTTGATACGAGCACGATTCCTACTGAAAAAGATAGAACTGTTAAAATTAAACTAGCGATGAAAGATGGTCTGGCTGCACTTGAGATAGACGTGCCTTATAAAGTACGTTGGGGCAGTACTTTCGTCTTAAAAGGCTTGGAAGATGCCACAGCTGGTGCTTTTAGTATCATCAACCAAAACAACAGCTGGTCGATCAAAGCAACAAAAGGGGAAGATACGACTGTTCTGGAAAACCCTGTCAACAATGTTTTTGGACGAGATGTGTATTACCGGATCGAGGTCGTGGAAAATCCAGATGCCAAGAAAGTCGCCTCACCTCTTGAAGCAATCCGAACTTTACAAAATGGAGAAATGACTGAAACCAGCACGCCTACTCGTGCTTTGGAACCGCCACTAGTGATCGTTAATGAGGGGATGCCTTTAACTGAATCAACGGATAAAGTGAAATACAGCTATGAAGTGACTGGCAATATGACGATCGGGCAAGCAATTAAAGGCTTTAACAAAGGGCAGCCTTTGACAATCGATGAAGGGGATGTCATCAAAGTCTATCATGCGGAACCAGGAAGTCGAAACTTATTGATGCGGGATGATTTGGTCAAAAACTTTACAGGTGGCTCGAATTATGCCCATTATCAAGTGTCGAACCATGAATTTGAACCAATCACAGATATCGAGACAGATACAGTGACACAAGAATTGACTTTAGGGGAAGATCCTAGTGAAATAGATCCGACGAAATTGATCGAAAATGTTCGATTCAATGGTCAAAAATTAGCCGAAAACCTATATACTGTAGAGCAAGTAGATGCATTTGATACGAACACAGCTGGACCGAAAACGCTGAATGTCAAAGTAGCGACAGCAGATGGGGTGACTGCAAGGGATGTTTCGGTGCCATATGAAGTCAAATGGGGCAGTACGATCCAGTTGAAGAATCGTAATGGGGATACTGTTGGTTCGTTTGGCTTATTGAAGAAGAAAGAACAAATGCAGATCCAATCCATGCAAGGCAACGATCAGACTACGTTATCCAATCGGGTAACAGAATTCGATGACAACGAGGTCTATTATGGCATCGAAGTATTAAATCGTTCAGGTAGCAAGTATAAATATGAAGTCCGTGGAACCCAAACGATCGAACAGGCGATTTCACGATTCAATAGTGGGAAGCCGCTAAATGTTACAGTTGGCGAGATCATCAAAGTGTATCATGCAGATTCCAATAGCAATTTACTGATGTCTGAAGAAATGGAACGAAACTTCACCTATGGAACGAACTATGCGTATTACGAAGTAACAGAATACGGCTTTGAGCCAACAGGCGAGTTCATCGTTGAACCAGCAGAAGCGAAGTTGGTCAAAGGGACAGAACAAGTGGATCTAAAATCATTGCTTAAAGAAGTGAAATTGAATGGAAAAGATATTCCAAAAAATGCGTATTCTGTCACGATTGATCCAGAGATGGAAATCGATACCTCAAAACTTGGGTCGCAAACAGTAAAATTAACGGTGAAAGCAGATCGCTCATACGGTGGATTTTCAGCAGAAACAGAAGCCACGTTTGAAGTTGTGGAAGAAGGCCAAGCAGGTCAAGGAAACGGCGGTGACGGCGCAGCTGGTGGAACAACTGCAGGAGGAGCTGGTGATGCAACCGGTGGTGCAACTGCCAACAGTAGCAACCTTCCTAAAACCAATGCAACCAGAAATGCTGCTTTTTCAATCTTTGGTTTTGTTCTTGTGGCAATGACTAGCTTCCTGATGTTTTGGAAGAAACGAAAAAAAGAAGACCATTCAGAAAATAAAAAAGTAGAGTAACGCAAGACCATTTTTTATTGAATTTAGAAAAAATAATTTTCTATCCCGAACAAACTTCTCTAAAATAAAGAATAGAAGCACTCAATTAGATGAAATACTCTTTAATTGAGTGCTTTTTAAATTTATTCAAAATGAAAGAATACGGTGAATAAAATGTTCGATATTTTATCAAATAAATTAAAACGTCAGCTTCATTTATTAGAGTTGCTTTTTGAAAAAGAAAACTATCGCTTTCAGGACATAGAAAAAAAGCTGGCCTGCTCTGCAAAAACAGTAAGAAACGATCTAAATGATATCATTTCATATGCAAAAGAGATCCATATCCAAATGGATCGGGATGTCGGTGTCACTGTAACGATTGCGCCACATATCACAGAAGATTATATCTATCGGACGATATTGAAGGAATCGATCGAATTCCGTTTCTTAGAGGCGATTTTATTGAATCACTATGGCTCGTATTTGGAACTATGCGAAGAATTGTTCATTTCAGAAAGCACCTTGCGACGGATAGTGAAGAAAATCAATCAGGTACTTAAAAAACACCAGTTGACTATACGCGGACTAATCAAGATCATCGGTAAAAAAGAAACCATCACTCAATTGATGGCTTGTTTATTTCAAGAAAAATATACTTGCTTAGAAGAAGTTTTTTCGCCAAACATTTGCCAAAAAAGCCGATTGTTCCTGACAGAACTTGGTATGTACCACCAGCTTCAGGAAAGAATCATGCAACTGGATCAAAAAGAAAACGACTTATTGCTTTTTTATATTGCAAGTACACTCACACAATACGAAAGCGTGGCAGAACAAGAGGGGGAAGAATTTGGGAAGGACAAAGAGACTTGGGATAATTGGTATAAAGAACAGATCGAACAAATGATCCACCATCCCATTCTTCGTAAAATATTACGGGTGGATCAACAGATGATTCAAGAAAAAATGAGCCATATTCGGGCGATCATCGATTTAGCTATCACTTATCTTGAAATAAAATATCAAATTTTATGTACCGATCGTACTGATGTAATCGAAAGAGTTGCTTACGGCAGCACTGGTAGGCAAGAATGCTCATATATCTTATATGACAGGTATCGGATATTTTTTCAGCAATTCCATCCCTTTATCAAATCCATCCAAATGGAGCTAGAAAAATATTTGATAAGAGAAAAAAAAGACAATGAAGTAGATAGTGAGATGCTAGAAAAACTCGTGACCTGGCTGGTGTTTCATTGGCCTGCGGTGATAAAAGAAAGAGAAGTTGAGAAACAAGTAAAGGCGTTGCTAGTGATGGATGGTATCCATCATGCAGATTACATAGTAGGTAAATTGAACCTGTATTTAGGGAATCGTTATCGGTTCATAAAGAACGATCCTGGGGGGTTGAGCGATCAGGTAAGACTCAAAAACACATATGACTGTATCATATCAACAATAGCACTCGGTCAGACTTCTGATATACCGGTCTTTGGCATTTCAGTTATGCCAAGGGCAAGAGAAATACATAATTTAATCAGATTCCATCAACAAAATGATAATGAATTTTCTCTTTGAAAAGTAAGCTGTTACTGATCTTTTTTATGGTGTAACATTCCCCAAATTAGGCGAATGTTACATCGTGGGAAAAATTAGTGGCTGTTTGTCAATAAGGACTGATGAGTTTTGAAAAATGAAATCTGGGATAGAAGAACTAACCTTCTGTTCCCACCTTTTATTCGTTTTTAAAGCATGAGACAAAAGTGTTTCTTACTTTTGTCTCATGCTCTTTTTTTTGAAATTTCCGAAAAACCTGACTTTTGGACTTTCGTTTATTCGAGAGTCTATAGCAATCTGATTTTTAGATTTATCCTATACTCAATGACTACACTAAGGAATTAGTTTGACAGCTTTTTTATAGTTATTTTTACATTGGCTCATCTTTTACGTATTCGATAATATCTCCAGGTTGACAATGCAAGACTTCACAAATTTTGTCGAGGGTAGAAAAGCGGATCGCTTTTGCTTTGCCGTTTTTTAAAATAGAGATATTGACCATCGTGATCCCGACCTTTTCACTTAAGTCAGTTACACTCATTTTTCGTTTTGCTAACATCACATCCAAATGGATAATTATTGCCATCTCCTCACTCCTCACACAGTTAAATCAGACTCGTTTTTTAAATAAATTGCTTCTTCCAGTAGCCGACAAAGGGTAGTCGATAACACATAAATAGCGAATGGAAATAAAACGATAGAGCCACCGAGAAGCATGATCCCAGGTGAATCACTCAAATCTGCTAAGAGATAAAACTTAGGCAATAAGCCAAAAATAGCTAGAATAATCAGCAGTAAGGCACCACGTAGTTGTTTGAAGATAGCTAAGCTGGCTGAGGAAAAGACTTGATTATTCGCTGCTTGGGTCAATAATCGGAATAATCTACTGCCAATGAATAGACAGTTCAAAAGAATAAAGTAAAGCATGGCCACCATCAGAAGGGTTTGCCAATCATAGGTGTGGGGGGCGCTTGTAGCCACTTGTACAGTTAAAAGCAACCCAAGAAGAATATAACCAAGATTTAAGAGAGCCACCATCATTTTTGTAAAAAATACGTTCATATGCATCATTCCTTTTCGTTATACGATATATTTTTATTGTTTATCGATAAATAGAGAGATGAACGAAAGCCTCTTCTTTTTGAGAAAAGGCGATCTAACGAATCAATATTATTATTTAAAGCTGTAAAACCATTACTAAAGATTAACTATTTCTCATTTAAACAATGTATTCCCTAACCACTAATACATCCTTGTAACCCTGAAGTTACGCCAGTGGGATTAAATTTCAACAAAACAAATTAAAATGTCGCATAACATATTTTTCGTACTTTCTTTATTATAGCATGATATGCACAAAATAAATAGTTAAATCTTTCATAGTCCTATTAATCGATGAAATGGTTCTTTAAAGATCGTACCTTTTGAAACATTCAGCAACAATAGAAACGTACCTATGATTGGTTGAGAAAAAAGCTCGTAAAATTTCTTACTTTTTTCGATAGTTCTGTAGTAAAAGAACAAAAATAAAGAAGAAAAATGATTCCCAAAGCGTAGTCGTCCAGCTGAATTCTTTCGAAACACCAAAAAACAAATTACCAACATTTGACACAATTAGATAAATTATTGTTGTTATACAGGCATAAACGATTTTTTTTACCATGAGAGCACCTCGCTTTTCGATTCAAAAGAATCTGTGTTTTTTTAAGTTATCACATTCAAAAAAATGAGATGAGCTAATTTCAGTATAATTCATTTTATACTTTTTTGAAAAGGGTAACAACCTTGAAAATAACATGTTTTTACTTTTTGCATAAAATCCTGTGACTAATGAACAATCAGAAAACTCTAATAATTTATTTATTTTTTGTAATATTAATTGAGCATTATCTTTGCATTTTTTAATGTTGGATACTATCCTTTAATTATACCCAATAGAAAAAAAGCAAAAAATACTTTTGAGTTTATTCGTTATTTATGTTTATCGGGCTAGAAATAGAGAAAACGCCTATCGGAGTCAGTAATGGTTGGTAGCGCTTCGATATTCTAGGCAGCTGAATTTTTTAGATAACGAAAAAATATCATCAGTATAGTAAGGGTAGGAGGTGGAAAATGAATAAAGGGTGGAAGATAATCGGTATTATCGCAAGTTTGTTTTTACTATCCGTACTTCTAGGTGTAGCTGTGATCAATGCCCCGTATATCATGCCAAAACAGTTGGAAAGATTTCGCTTCTTCGTTATCACAAACTACTATATGCAGCAATATCTATTTTGGGTAGCTGTCGTTTTTGCTATTCTTGTGTTTATTTTGTTATTGGTTGTACTATTCTATCCAAAATCAAAAGGCACATTTGTACTAAAACAAAAGGACGGTACACTGACGTTGGACAAGAAAGCAATCGAAGGATTGGTTCGGTCACAATTACATGAAGAAGAATTTGTTGGTTCGCCGAAAGTAAAAATACGTTCAACGAAAAACAAAATCAACGTTCATGTGAAAGGCGATTTAAAACGTACATCTTCATTAGTTGGAAAAACAAGTGCATTGATGCGAGAAATCGAGCAAAAAGTCAGAAACGTACTTGGCACAGAGCAAAATATCGGTGTAGCTGTGACATATAGTGGCTATGAAGAGCAAAGTACTAGAGACAACAAGCACTCTCGAGTAGAATAGGAGGGACTTAAAATGAAAGAATTATTTTCAACATACAAGCTCCCGATTATTTTCGGGGGACTTGGGTTACTACTAGCTATCTTATGGCTTACAGTAGGCTTTTTTAAAACTCTTTTGATAATCATCATGACTGCGATTGGCGTAGGAATTGGTTTTTATTTAAAAGAAACAAAAATTTTAGATCATTTTTTTAAATCATAGGAGGAATAAAAGATGGAAAACAAAGAGATGAAAAACATGAACGTAACTGCTAACGGTACTCACACAGAAGACAGCCATATCTCTAAAGGTGAATTGACTTATGAAGATAAAGTCATCCAAAAGATCATTGGTTACGCATTGAAAGATGTTGACGGATTATTGACACTTGACGGCGGCTTCTTCTCAAACATCGCTGAAAAATTAGTCAATACAGATAACGTTACTGCTGGTATCAATGCAGAAGTCGGCAAAAAACAAGTAGCTGTTGATTTAGACGTTGTTGTTGAATATGGCAAAGACATTGAAGATATCTACGAACAAATCAAAGACTTGATCAGTCGCGAAGTAAACGACATGACTCACTTAGATGTGATCGAAGTGAATGTGAACGTCGTAGATATCAAAACACAAGAAGAGTATGAAAAAGATCAAGAAACTGTCCAAGATAAAGTGACAGATGCAGCAAAAACAACAGGACAATTTGCTTCAAAACAAACAGATAAAGCAAAATCTGCTGTAAGCAAAGGAACACAAAAAGTAAAAGATAACGCGGAACCTCGTGTACAATAATAAAAAGAAAAAAACTGGAAAAAGTAGCATATAGGAGGAAATTAAAATGGGATTTATTTGGTCATTAATCGTTGGTGGTATTATCGGAGCAATTGCAGGTGCAATTACAAATAAAGGTTCTTCAATGGGCATCATTGCAAACGTGATCGCTGGTTTAGTTGGGTCTGCAATCGGACAAGCTTTACTAGGTTCATGGGGTCCAGTAATTGGTGGAATGGCAATCGTTCCTTCATTGATTGGAGCAATCATACTTGTATTGATCGTCTCTTTCTTTGCTCGTAAATTATAAGAGGACTTTTAAGTCGATCCATTAAGTAAAAATATGTAGTAGGGACAGATGTGTGAAGAGGATAAAAAAGACTTTCATGAAAATCATCGTTGATGAATTTCAGGGATTCGGCTTTATCTCTCGGAGTGCAACACATCTGTCCCTTTCTCTATGGATAGAAAGAGTTCAGACATCGTTTGGACTTTTTTGTCTTCATTTCAAAAATATTTTTACTTCTAATAATGGTATGTACGCATCTGATACTTATCGATTGCCGAAGATTTTGTCGTTCATGATACTTTTTCAGTATGTTCGGGAAGACCTTCGCAACAACAGAAAATCAACATGCTAAAATCGAATTATACATAACTATAGAAAGTTGGGGATGACGTGGAATCACAAATGTCGCGAAAGACAAAACTTTTCTATTTAGTGATGAGTTTGGTCATAACATTAGGAATATTCTTTTTGTATTGATGCAAATGGTTATATCAATAGAATAATGGCCAAACTAGAATGGTATCTGCATATAAAAAATAGGTGTATTGTGAAGAAACGGGTGCAGTAAATGGTGCAGTTGACTGTTCTTTCTTGAATTTTGTTCAATACTATAAGTACGTATTTTTTATGTTGAAAACGGTACGATATTCCTGTTATTTTAAAGGTTTTTTAGATAAAGTCTTTTTACCAAAATTTGCCTATCAAGAAGATAGAGATGGGAATTGGCAAGGATTATTGACAAATATTAAAAAAGCTACGGTTGTAACGACTGCAACTTACTCAAAAGAATCATTAACAACATATGGAGATGTAATTCAAGGTGTATTTATGAATAGTACACTACGAAGCGTTGGTATCCCAATAGAGAAAATGAAGTGGATTTATTTTTCCGAAGTAAATATAACCACTGATGAAAGAAAAAAAGAATTTTTGGAACAGCTCCCCGCATTAATTTAAAAAAATTAAAAATCCTCTTGACTTAGAGTTGACTCCAAGTAGTACAATGATTCCTGTGCTAGAAACTCTATTTTCTTGCAAAAAGCAGCGCGAATAAGTAGCTGATAAGGGAGAGAACAATTCATGACTACAACTGAACGTATATTAGACAAAGTAAATGGTCCTGCAGACGTTAAACAATTAACAATTGAAGAAATGACGTTATTAGCTGATGAAATGCGTCAAATGATTTTACAGAAAGATAGCGCAGTCGGTGGACATGTGGGTCCTAACCTAGGAGTAACTGAATTAACGATTGCCTTTCATTATGTATTTGATTCACCAAAGGATAAAATCGTTTGGGATGTGTCCCATCAATCTTACGGGCACAAATTACTGACAGGCCGTAAGAATGGTTTTGAAGAAGGGCATTACAATGAAGTTACAGGCTATTCTAATCAACATGAAAGTGAACATGACTACTTTACGGTAGGGCATACATCAACTTCTATCAGTTTGGCTGTAGGTTTAGCAAAAGCCCGCGATTTGAAACATGAAACAGGAAATGTGATGGCATTTATCGGTGATGGTTCAATGAGTGGTGGTTTGGCATACGAAGGATTGAATAACGGCGGAGCATTGGATTCAAATCTGATCGTGTTGGTCAACGACAATGAAATGTCGATTGATGAAAATCATGGTAGCTTGTATCAAAATTTGGCAGAATTGCGTGAAAGCAATGGTCAAAGTGACAATAACTTGTTCAAAGCGATGGGGTTTGACTACCGTTATGTAGCAAATGGAAACGATCTTGAAACAGTTATCCAAGTATTTAAAGAAATCAAAGATATCGACCATCCAATCGTTCTTCATGTGCATACTGAAAAAGGTCACGGATATGGACCTGCGATTGAAAACAAGATGAAATACCATTGGCATGTTCCTTTTGATCTAGCAACTGGTGAAGCAAAACATCCAACAACTGGCGAAACGTTGAATCAAGCAATCATTGCCTACTTGGATGAAAAAACAATGAATAGTGACACACCGATCGTTGCTGTCAATGCGGCAATTCCAGGTATGTTTGGTTTGAAAGAGTATCAGAAAAAACATCCAGATCATTATTTTGATGTAGGTATTGCGGAACAACATTCGATTACTTTTGCGTCAGCTTTAGCTTCACAAGGAGTTCGTCCGGTAGTTTTCCAATCAAGCACATTCTTACAACGTGCGTATGACCAATTATCACATGATTTAGCAATCAATGAAAATCCAGCCGTGATTTTGGTTGGGGGTGGAACGATCTCTGCAAGCGATCGTACACACCAAGGAACATTTGACATTGCGTATCTTTCAAGTATTCCTAATATCAAATATCTTGCACCTGCAACTAAAGAAGATCTACTTTCAATGCTTGACTGGGCATTGACACAAACAAAACAACCAGTAGCAATCAGAATTCCAACACATGGCGTACAACATGGTGAAGCAATTGCGGAAGATTACTCGACACCAGCGTACCAATTGTTGAATGAAGGCGAAACTGTAGCTGTTTTGGCTTTAGGCGGGTTCCTTGAACTTGGAAAAGCAGCAGTGGAAGAATTCAAAAAAGCAGGGATCGATGCAACATTGATCAATCCTGGAACAATCACAGAATTTGATCTTGAAACATTGGATCAGTTGAAAGAAAACCATCAAGTAGTTGTGACTTTAGAAGATGGTAGCTTGGCAGGCGGGTTTGGTGAAAAAATCAGCCGTTACTATGGTGATTCTTCTATCAATGTCTTGAATTTTGGTTCTAAAAAAGAATTTACTGATAGCATTCCAACGCAAGAACTCTACGAACGTTATCATTTAACCCCTGCACAAATCGTTGAAGATACACAAAAAATACTTTCTAAATAGTATTTTGTGAGTGATACTATCCGTAGAGAAACAAGTCAAGAACTTTAAGAACTAAGAGGGAGTCCAGAAATTGGCTAATTGATTTTTATCCAATTTTACTTTTTGGTGACTGCTGTTCTTCTTAAGTGTTTAAAAATAAAAATGGGATAAAAGTGAGTGATTGCTTTTATCTCATTTTTTATTTATGAATAGAGAAGTAGATAATAACATGATATTTACTATATAATTATTATGTAAACTTATTTTGAAACAAGATAGTTGAGTATCAGATAAAATCAAGCTGTTTGTTTCTAAAACATCCTAAAATAATGAAAAGAGCACCCCACCATAGAGGTCGAGACAAAACTCGTTTAGGTTTGAAAAATTGGAGAAAAAAGGCTGGGACAGAAGTGTTTACCTCCGATAAATAAGAAGAAATTCACGAAAATTAATTTTCAAATTTTTGTGAATCTCGGCTTATTTCCGAAGAACCTGACTTTTGGATGCCGTTTATCCGAGAATCTATAGTAAAACTTATTTTTAGATTTGTCTCACATTTCTTTTGATGGGCTGTTCTTTTTATCTAAAAATCTCTTTTTTCTTTAGGAAGTAGTGGTCAATTGGGTCAATAGTTGTGAATAACCTAATTCTCTAGCGTAGTCCTCAGCTGTTTTTCCATAATTATCCCGTAGTTCTTTATTTGCTCCGTTATCTAGTAATACTTGAATGATTTCCTGATAGACAGCAGAACCATCTCTCAAAGCGGCTGCTTCGATCAGTGCTGTGTAACCGTAGTTGTTTTGATGATCGATGTTTACTCGGCCATCTGCTAAGAGGAGTTTGACATTTTCTAAATGGCCTTTTTCTGCAGCGGGTATCAGTGCATTTCCACCAAAGCGGTTCACGATTTGCTGATCTGGTTCGCCATTTTTTAACATATAGTCTAAAATTTCTGTTTTCCCTTGCGCGCTAGCATAGAGATAAGAACTGTCTTGTATCCCATCTTGTTGATTGATATCGGCTCCATGATCAATCAATGTCTTTGCAATCTCAAGCTGATTCAGATGAGTAGCGATCATCAACGGAGTTTCACCAGCTTCATTTTGTTCATCAATGGGGTAGTCTGGATTTTTCAATAATTCTTGTACTTGTTGAAGATCATTGGTAGTAACGGCATGTAATAAACTTTCTGGAACAATCGGCATGACTGTTTCCTCCTTTGTTGTTTGACTAGATTCTGCTTGAGCAGTACTTGAAGTCACTACTGTTGTTTGTGAAATAGGGGAGTTCTTTTTTTTCGGCTCGAGAGTACAAGCACTGAGAAACAGGGGACTCAGGCCCAAGAGTGATAATATGAAGAAACGTTTCATAAAAGCGCCTCCTTTTAACTATCATATGGATAAATGTACGTGAGGGCAACTATTATACTTGAGAAGTATTGAGCATCTAAAAACATGTGTTGCTTTTGCTAAAAGGAAGAGTTTCTTGACAAAGAGACAGTCTTCATAGATAGTTAAAAGCAACGTTGATTTGCTACGTACAAGCAATTATTGAAAGAAAGTAGGGGGATTTAGTGATTACACGTATGCCTTCAGAATTATCTGAAAGAGAAAATTATAAATTATTGATTGGCTCGGTGATTCCCAGACCAGTAGCCATCGTATCGACAATTTCTGACAAAGAGGTGTTAAATATTGCGCCATTCAGCTATTTTAATATCGTGAGTTCAAATCCACCGATGTTATCCTTAGCAATCCAGAGAAAAAATGGTGAAATGAAGGATACTGCAAGAAACATCGTAGGAAGAAAAAAAGCGGTGATCCAAGTACTTGATGCAGAAATTTTACTTGAAGTGAACAAAACAGCGGCGAGTCTTCCAAACGACGAAAGTGAACTGGCCTTGACGAATCTAACGACAAGAAAGTCAGAGAATACACCGATCCCGATTCTGAATGAGGCGAAAGTTACCTTTGAAACGAGTCTTTACGATCATGTAGAGATCAAAAATGAAACAGCAACGACCGCCGATCTATTTTTGCTATCTATTGAAGCATACCACTTGGATGAATTGGTTTATGATCCAGAAACAGGACGGATCGATCCTGAAGCGCTTCATGCAATCAGTCGGCTTGCTGGAAGTGATTATGCTACGATTGGTGAAATCATCACGTTGGCACGACCAGACTAACTGTTGGGTAAAAAATACTGATGTTATTTTTCTTTGTTTGTGCTAAAATAAATTAATTTATAAAAGGGTAACAATCGTTATCCCATAGATAAGGGGTCTTTAATATGTTAAACATTTATTATCAAGTAGCAGAAGATGCAAAACCAATGGAAAAAGAATATGGATCAGTAAATGAGTTTCTTCAAGGTCAATACCTAGAAGTACCCTCATTACAAGACCATTTCAAAGTCATCAAAGCAATGATCGATGGGGAAGAAGTCACACTAAAAGATCAAACGATCGGCGGACTATTTAATCTATTGAACATGTAAAATAGTTCTTTTTATTCCGAAAAGTGAAAAGCGATTCCTCTAAGCACTAAAACATATATAATGTTTAGAGGAATTTTTTTATGTAGAGTTCAACTAATGAATAAATATCTTAAAGATTGTTTAATTTCGTTTTTTTATCCCAGAATTTATTGCGTAAAAACGTTCAGACGATTACTATTAATCTGTAAAAAATAAAAATAGTAATAACCTTGTTAGGTGAGGCTCCTATACAAACACAAGCTATTGCTCAGAAACGTCGAAAGACGCCAATGGGTCAAACAGGAATTGTCGGATTAAGGCTTTTTCAAATAGCTAAGGATTTTTCTTTACGTTGTATAGTGCTAAAACTCGGACGATGAGATGATGCTAGGTCAGAATTCTTGTTCGAAAAGGTTTCTGACCTTTTCTTGTGCTTAAATAACTGATGCTTACCCGCTCGTGGTTCACCTAACTTGTGTCAAAGAAGGGAGAAATGCGATGTGGAAAAATAGAAAGATCGACTGGTTGATTTTAGGTCCATATATGGCCTTGTCAATTGTCGGTCTTTTAGAAATTTATAGTGCAAGTTCGTATCGACTGCTCGTGACGCAAGAAGATCCGAAGAGTCTGTTTGTTCGTCAATTTTGCTTTATTCTGCTTAGTTGGTGCATGATCGCATTCACCTTTTCTGTCAGGTTGCACATACTGCTGAAACCTAAACAAATAAACTACGGTATCATGGTGTCTATTTTACTATTGCTCATGATGAAAGTTGGTCTATTCGCTGTCACAGTCAATGGAGCGCAACGATGGATATCTATCGGAGGGATTCAGTTCCAGCCTTCTGAACTAGGAATGATCTTTTTGATTTTATACCTTAGCCGTTTTTTTAGAGATGGCGAAAAGGTGCCAGATAAGATCCATAGGCCGCTAATGCTCGTTAGCACAATGGCGTTGCTTGTTTTATTTCAACCTAAAATAGCAGGGGCAATCATGATCTTAACAATTGCTGGAGCAATGATCTGGGCAGCAGCGATTCCGATAAAAAAAGGAGTATTGCTTATCTTTTCTTCTGTTGCTGGTCTGGTCCTGATGGCAGGACTGGTAGTACTATTCGAAAAACATGGAGTGCTGCCCTCTTTTTTTGAACACGCCTATAGCCGTATTGCGATGGTCCATGATCCGTTCCTCGATGAACATGGAGCAGGATATCAAATGAGTAATTCTTATTACGCGCTTTATAATGGTGGGTTATTTGGACGCGGCTTAGGAAATAGCATCACAAAAAAAGGCTATTTGCCAGAATCTGAAACAGATTTTATTTTTTCGATCATTGCAGAAGAATTCGGATTGATTGGGGCGTTGCTTGTATTACTATTGCTTTTTCTGATGTGTTTTAGGATTTTTCAAAGGAGTGTCCAATCACAAAATCAGCAAGCAAGTTTGATTTTGATTGGAGTCGGCACGTGGTTGCTCACGCAAACAAGCATCAATGTCGGAAGTGTTTTAGGCTTGATCCCCATGACGGGAGTACCATTGCCGTTCGTTAGCTATGGTGGCACGAGTTATTTCATTTTGTCCTTTGCAGTTGGCTTAAGTCTGAATATCACCTCTAGACAAACGGAAAGAAAAAAACAGGTCGACGAGTTGCAGCTCGATCGACCCAAAGTACTAAAAAAGAAGAACTGAGAATTTCTCAGCTTGGATTATCATAAAGGACAATGATCGATTTTTCAAGTAAGAGATTCTTATTAGAAAGAGGAATATGAAATGAAAACATTTCAAAAAATAATTCTAGTTTTTTTGGCAACGATCGCTATCGTAGTCGGCTATTTTTCCTTTGAATTCGTTCATGGATTCTCATCTGGAAGCCAATCAGCTGGTGTCCAAAAAGTAGAAGCGAAAGATGTACCTACGATCATCAATGTTGCATTGATAGGTTCAGATGCTCGATCCAAAGAAGAAGAAGGGCGTTCGGACTCTTTGATGATGGCACAGTATAACCAAAAAACAAAAGAAGCAAAATTAGTATCGATCATGCGTGATTCATACGTAGATATTCCTGGTTATGGTATGAATAAGATCAATGCGGCCTATTCATACGGAGGCGTGGATCTGCTAAACAAGACTTTAAAGGAAAGCTTCAAATTTGAAGCTCCTTATTATGCAAGCATTACTTTCCAAGATTTTATTGATTGTGTGAACGAACTATTTCCAGATGGTGTGAAGATCAACGCAGAAAAAGATCTGGATTTAGATGAGGTCTATATCAAAAAAGGGGAGCAAACTATGGATGGCAACACATTGCTGCAATATGCACGCTTTAGAGAAGATGAAGAAGGCGACTTTGGTCGTATCAGACGGCAGCAACAAGTGATCAAGGCCCTCTCTTCACAGCTTAAAGACGTGACTTCCATTCTCAAATTGCCAAAGGCGGTAGGTAAATTATTAGGAAGCATCAAAACAAATTTACCGGAAAGCGTATTGATCGATTGCGGACTTGATTTTTTGAATGAAGACAAAAAAATAGCTACGTTATCTGTCCCTGTGGATGGAAGTTGGGATTTCAATAACGATACGCCTTCTGGCAGTGTATTGGAATTAGATTTGACCAAAAATCAAGAGGCTCTCAAGCAATTTTTAGATTAGTAAGTTTTTCGTAAAAGAAGCTAGAACAAGCAATCAAAGCTATGTTCTAGCTTCTTTTCTTGTGTTAGAATGGAACGGAATATATTTGACGAGTGGAGGGAAAAGATGAAACGTAGTGATACTCATCGAAAGAAAAAAACAGGTCTGATTGTTGGTGGCGGGGTTATTCTGGTTCTTGCAACGGCTTGTGGCGGCTATTTTCTTTACCAGCATCAACAAGAAGAAAAGGCAGTCAAAGCTAGTGAAAAAACGATCCAACAATTTGTAACAGAGCTAAATAAGGGCGACTATGAAAAAGCAATGGCACTTATCCAAGTAGATAATAAAGGCAAGAATAGCTTTTCAAAAAAAGAAGTTTTGGAGAAGTATCAAAATATCTATGGTGCAGTCGATGTCAAAGGAATCGAAGTTTCAAATCTGAAAATCGATAAGAAAGACAGTGACACGTATACATTTGGTTATAAAGCAAAAATGAATACTACGTTAGGAGAGCTAAAGGATCTTTCTTATGAAGGGACTCTATCGCAAAAAAATGATCAAACCAAAATCAACTGGCAACCTAACTTGATCTTCCCTCAAATGTCAGGTAACGATAAAGTAAGCTTGACCGCTGAAACAGCAAAACGAGGGAATATCTTGGATCGTAATGGAAAACCTTTGGCGACAACTGGCAAATTGAAACAGTTAGGGGTCGTACCAGGTAAACTAGGAGAAGGCGAAGAAAAAACAGCGAATGTCACAGCTATCGCTAAAGCGTTTGATTTGAATGAAGAGGAAATCAATCAGGCAATTTCTCAAAGCTGGGTACAACCCGACTATTTTGTTCCCCTAAAAATCATCGATGGTGAAACACCAGAACTACCTAATGGTGCGACTATTCAAGAAGTTGACGGTCGTTATTATCCATTAGGCGAAGCAGCTGCCCAGTTGGTCGGCTATATTGGAGAAATCACCGCCGAAGATATCAAGAAAAATGCAGAATTAAGTAGTAATGGAAAAATCGGCCGATCTGGTTTAGAAATGGCATATGATAAAGAGCTGAGAGGAACGAATGGCGGAAAATTAAGTATTACGGATGAAAATGGTACAGAGAAAAAAGTGTTGATCGATCATGAAGTAAAAAACGGTCAGGATATCAAATTGACTCTTGATGCAGATGCACAAAAAATAGCCTATGATAGCTTAGGGGGAAAACCAGGATCGACTGTTGCGACTTCACCAAAAACAGGAGATTTATTGGTATTAGCAAGTTCGCCTAGCTATGATCCAAATAAAATGACCAATGGTATTTCTCAGGAAGACTATAAAGCATATTCAGAAAACAAGAACCAACCATTCATCAGTCGTTTTGCGACAGGCTATGCTCCTGGATCGACATTCAAGATGATCACTGCAGCCATCGGTTTAGATAACCAGACGATCAATCCAGAAGAATCTCTAGCAATCAGTGGGTTGAAATGGCAAAAAGATTCGTCATGGGGTTCGTATCAAGTAACACGGGTGAGTGATGTCCCTCAGGTAAATCTAAAAGCTGCGTTAGTATATTCTGATAATATCTATATGGCACAAGAAACGCTGAAAATGGGCGAAAAGGCTTTCCGTGACGGGTTGAATAAATTTATATTTGGCGAAGAGCTAGATCTACCGCTTAGTATGAATCCTGCGCAAATCTCTAATGAGAAAAGTTTCAATTCAGACATTTTGTTAGCAGACACTGGCTATGGACAAGGGCAGCTGTTGATCAATCCGATCCAGCAAGCAACAATGTACTCTGTCTTTGCCAATAATGGAACGCTTGTGTATCCAAAATTGGTTTTAGATCATGAAACAAAAGATAAGAAAAATGTCATTAGCCAATCTGCGGTGCAAACGATCATCCCAGATTTGAAGGATGTTGTCCAAGATGTAAATGGAACGGCCCATTCATTAGCTTCACTGAATATCCCGATCGCTGCAAAAACTGGTACAGCAGAAATCAAAGAAAAACAAGATGAAAAAGGTCAGGAAAATAGCTTCTTGTTTGCTGTAAATCCAGATACGAATGGTTATTTGATGATCAGCATGCTGGAAAATAAAGAAGAAGGGGATTCTGCAACGAAACGGGCCCCTGAACTGTTGCAATACTTGAATCAAACCTATCAATAAAACCAAGTCATTGATCGTAACTATAGCTGTAATGAGAGACTAACCGATGACTGGCTGTTCCATTGATTGGCTTTGGGTTCAAGTACGCTTAGTAGCTATACGATACGCTTGCTCTAATAAGTAATGATTGGAAGTGTCTTCGGTCAACCAAGGGATATTCTTTGGTTGATCGAAGTTTTTTTGTTTATCGCTGATAGGAAGTCAAATTGGAACGACTTTTATGCTTTAATAAGAAGAGAGAGTAACTTAGTAAAAAGATAGCCATAAGCGCGGGTAGTCCATGATGGATACTGGCATAAAGTTGTCCACCGATAATGGGGCCGATTACTTGAGCCAAAGCCTGGATGCTTTGAGCACCACCTTGGATCTTTCCTTGGTCGTGAGCATCTGTTTTTTTGGAGAGCAGTCCATTGAAGGAAGGTCCGAAAATGGAGTCGCCAAATCCAAAGAAGATCATTCCTAAGATGAAAAGCCAGACTTTCGGAATAAAAACGGATAAAAAAATCAAACCATAGCCAATGATTTCGTTACTGATCCCTAACTGGATGATTTGCTGATCTTTTAGATACTTCAAGAGTAGGGGCATGACAAAAGTCTGAGAGAAGATATCCATAATGCCCATCAAAGAAAATGCAAAGCCAATTGCGAGAGGTTTCAAAGAAAAGGTATCAATCGAAAATTGAGCAAAAATAGCCTGTAGCGAGCCATTAGGTAACCAAATAAAAAATCCGCAGATCATGAACCATTTCATCGAGGTAATGGAAAAAATCGATCGTAACTGCTTGAAGGGATTGAGTTGTCCTAAAAAAATCTTAGAAGCCCGTTTCGTTTTGTTCAAGCTTTCAGGCATCAAGAAATAACCATAGATTGCATTGATGAATGTAAGAAGGGAAGCCACAAGTAACGGGACCGCAGAACCAAAATGGCTGAGAACACCGCCAATCAATGGCCCCATTGCTGTTCCGATACCTGCAACTGCGCTGACCCAACCAAAATATTTTGTTCGATTTTCTTCAGAGGTAATATCTGCGAAGTATGCAAATATCGCGGAAATTTCACCGCCAGTCAGTCCTTCAATGAGTCTACCTAAAAATAGCACCCATAACGCACCACCTAACCCGAAGATCAAGTAGCCAATGGAAGACCCGATCAAGTTACTGATCAAAACGACTCTTCGTCCAAAGCGGTCACTTAAAGCACCAAGTATAGGACTAGCTAGAAATATAGCAAATGCATAGACGGAAGTCAGCAGTGAAACTGCCACCGCTTGTTGATGTGGTGAAGTGGTATAAGATGCGACTAAGGATGGGACAACAGGGGTGATGAGCGTTAAGCCAAGCCCTACCATGAAGACAGATGTGAAACCAAAGATCAATGAATGCTTTGTTTGTATAGTTGTCAAAAGAATGCTCCTTTATTTATTTTTTTGTTTCCTAGTAAACAAAAAATAGTGTAGATGATTTTTGTTTACTTGTCAACAAAAAGAGGACTCAACCCTTAAATGGCTGAGTCCTCTTTTTTTGCAGTCTTTTTTAGCTGTTCTCTAAAACGTCCGATAAAGCGGAAGACGGTATCGAATTCATCTGCAGACATCTGTTCAAATACTGCTTCATTTTCTTTGAGAAATTCTTGATGAAGCTGCTTATGTCGGTCGTTCAGCAGCTTACCTTCTTCCGTTAAACGAAAATACAGTTCTTTTTTATTTTCTGGTTTTTGGTAACTTTCAATTAACTGTTTCGCCAAAAGCTTCTTTGTTTGTTTGCTGATAGCGCCGCGTGTCAGGTAGCTGGCAGCTGCTAATTTTGTGACATTGGGTTCAGGAAGTTTTGCTATCTTCTCGATCAACTCGATTTCATTTAGCGGATATCCCTCGATGGCCTCTTCAAGTTTTGGCTTGTTTAACCAAGTGATTTCATTTGCTAAATCAAGCATATCACTGATTAAATTTATTCTCTTGTCCATTGAGCAACCTCTTTTTTTAGTTTAACGAATATCTATTTCCCTAATCATAATATACTGCAAGGCGTTTTGCTATACTTCATGCACTTTTTTCGTGAAATATTTAAGCACTAAAGGTGAAATCAAAGTACTTAGCAGAACAACGATGACAAGTGGAGAATAATAGTGAGGCTCGATCAATTTACTTTGTTGTCCAATTTGTAAAATGATCAATGCCATCTCACCACGAGAAATCATTCCTGCGCCGACCATCAATGAACTGTTTGTTGAAAAACCTGCTACTTTTGCGCCTAAATAGCCTCCAAAAAGTTTTGTAAGGATAGCAATGATTGTCAATACAAGAATAAATAGAAGTTGTTCACTAAAGTTTGAAAAATCAACTTCTAATCCAACACTGACAAAGAAGACAGGAATAAATACAGCGTAACCTAACGCTTCAACGTTATGATAAACTTCGTGTTTGACTTTCGTTTGACTGACTGCGATACCTGCAAAAAAGGCACCGATGACAGAACTTAGGCCAATCAAATCTGCAATAAACGACATTCCTAGGCAAATAACCAATGAAACGATGATGATGGCTGAATTCGCATAAATTTTTTCAGCGAAGGACATCAAAAAAGGTGTAATCCATTTCACCAATAAGAAGATGAAGATGAAATAGATGATTTGTTCAGCCAATAACAGCGGGAGGGGAAGGTTGCTGGAAGACTCCCCAGTCAAAAAGGATAAACTAAAACTTAGCACCAAGACCACTAAAATATCATCAACGACAGAGGCGCCTAAAATAGTCGAGCCTTCTTTCGTATTGACAACGTTCAATTCTTTCAATACTTCAACGGAGATACTCACTGAAGTTGCCGCTAAAATGATTCCGAAGAAAATCGCTTCATTATTGGAAACTTGGAACGCTTCTCCTGTCAACCAACCAAACACGACAGGGAATAAGATACCTAAAATAGCGACGAACATCCCAGGCTTAAAGTATTTTTTCAGTAAAGAAAGGTCACTTTCTAGACCAGCTAAGAACATCAATAAGATGACCCCGATTTCAGAAAAATCATGGACCAATACACTAGGATGGACCCAGCCTAACCCAGCTTCTCCAAGTAACACACCGACTAATAACTGTCCGATCACTGCCGGGATACCGATTCGTCTTGATACATGTGAACCAATAGTCGTTGAAATCAAAATAAGACATAGAATACCGATGAATTCCATAAAATAGAACGATCCTTTCAATCGAATAATCAAACTTCTGTTTAATAACGAATATTATTTAAAAAGCAAGAAAAAATATTCTCTATTTCAACAAAAAAACCTTTAAACACGAAAGGTGCAAAAGGTTTTTTTGCTTTCTTTGAGAAACCTACGAATACATTTTACGTACTCGGAAAAAACTGACAATTTCTGATATACCCATAAAAATCAAAATGGCGCCAAAAATTTGGAAAAGGAACATCAAGCTTTTGAAGGGATTGAATAATAAGATCAATCCGCCGATCAATAGCAAGACACTATATAAGCTCCAACCTTTTGACTTAGTATTTAGGCCAAAGAACAATTGAAATAGTCCATTAGCAATGATCACTAGTCCAAGAATGATTGGTAAGATCGATACAATAGCAGAGGCAAAAACTAGAACAATCAAGGCGATGATCAAAAAGACGATGCCACTTACCAAGCCAAATCCCCAATCACCTGTTTGTTTTTTATTTTTATGCGTTTCTAAAATATTTATCAACCCTAGCAATGCAAAATATGCAGTGATCAGATAGCCGATAAAGTGAAAGACCGCAGTCGGATTGATCACAATAGCCAGACCGGCGATAATGTAAATAGTTGCTCGTAGAAAAGCGTAGCGTTGGAAATTCTTTCGCACCATATCAAACATAACACAAACCTCCTTTGACTCTATTCTAACTGGAAAAGTTGTTTTTACCAAATGATAACTTATCGTCGCCTTTAATTCCTAAGGATTTTTTCCATTTTCTTTCCTTTGGCTAATTCATCGATCAACTTATCTAAATAACGAATATTCTGCATAAGTGGTTCGTCGATCTCTTCTACGCGGATACCACAAATGAGTCCTGTAATCAAATCACGTTTAGGATTCAAATGGGGTGCTTCAGCAAAAAAAGTACGAAAATCGACCTTATTTTGTATTTGTTGGCTCAACGCATCTTGTCCATACCCAGTCAGCCATTTGATCACTTGATCGACTTCGTTTTTTGAACGCCCTTGTTTCTCGACTTTCGAAATATAGAGAGGATAGACAGTAGAAAAAGGCATAGTATAAAGTTTATTTGTCATAGGTTCTCCTTTCTCCTTTTTCTTCATTATATTGATTTACATGAAGAAAGGGTAGTAAAGAGGATTTTTCTTTTTAAAGAATAGAAGGTCAAAAATAAAAGAAGTATAGTGTGTGGACAGAATAGGTAGAATACCGACTAAAAGTGAAGTGGATAAACAATTGGAACAAAAGGGGAGCAATCCAAATCTAAGAATCAGTTTTGCTACAGACTCTCGAATAAACGGCGTCCAAAAGTCAGATTTTTCGGAAATTGCAAAAAAGAGGCTGGGACAGAAGTGTTTCTTACTTTTGTCTCGACCTCTTTTAAATTTGTTCCATACTGCAAATAAATTTCTAAAAATCGATCAATTTTATTAGCAATGATATTTTTAGTAAGCAAAGTGAGAATAGTTCTATCTGGGTAAAAAAGCCATTCCTATTATGAGTAGGAATGACTTTTTTAGGATCTATTAGCTGCTCTTAATTCCTCATCAAATAATCAAATGCTCCGAGAGCCGCAGTTGCACCGGAGCCCATCGAAATAATGATTTGCTTATAGGAACTATTTGTACAGTCACCAGCAGCAAATAATCCTTTGATCGATGTTTCTCCATGCAGATCAACAATGATTTCTCCACGCTCATTCATCTCAAGAGGAGCTGAAAGCCATTCTGTATTTGGAACCAATCCAATCAGAATAAAGACACCAGCAACATCCAATGTTTGCTTTTTCCCAGTAGCTCGGTCTTTGTAAGTGATTGAGTCGACATGAGTAGTTCCTGTGATTTCTTGTGTTTCTGCATTTAATAAAATGGTCACGTTTGAAAGAGTAGCTAATTTATCTTGCAATATTTTGTCTGCTTTTAGTTCAGAAAGAAACTCCAATACGTAAACATGGTTTGCTAGTCCTGCCAGATCGATGGCAGCTTCAATTCCGGAATTTCCGCCACCAATCACCGCAACATCCTTCCCAGTAAACAATGGCCCGTCACAGTGAGGACAATAGGCGATACCTTTGTTCTTAAATTTCTTTTCCCCAGGTACATTGATTGATCGCCAACGTGCGCCAGTTGCTATAATAGCAGTTTTTGTTGTTAATTTTTGACCACTTTTCAAGGAAACAGCAAAAGAATCGTTTTGTTTTTGAAGTGAGGTCACTAACTGATTGGTCATAATGTCCACTGGATAAGAACGCAAATGTTCTTCAACTTGTTTCATCAATTGCGGACCCTCTGTGTAAGGCGTTCCGATCATATTTTCAATACCCAACGTTTCGATCACTTGGCCACCAAGAGAATCAGCTACAAGACCAGTACGAATACCTTTTCGTGCCGCGTAGATGGCTGCACTGCTCGCTGCTGGACCACCACCTATAACTAAAACGCCATAAGGCATTGGCTCACTAGATGGCGTAACTGTTTGAGGACCTGTAATCTGTTCAAGGATTTGTTCGAGTGTCATACGTCCACTTGCAAATTCTTGCCCATTTAAGTAGACAGTAGGTACTGCTAACACTTGTTTTTCAGTGATTTCATTCTGGTACATGCTGCCCTCGATCATCGTATGATGGATCATCGGGTTCAAAACAGACAGAATATTTAATGCCTGTACGACATCTGGACAATTATGACAAGTCAAGCTGACATAGGTTTCAAAATATAAGTCCTGCTGAATTTGCTTGATTTGCTGCATTAAAGAATCCGTGATTTTTGGAGGACGACCACTGACCTGTAGTAGGGCAAGCAAAAAAGATGAAAACTCATGACCTAAAGGAATCCCAGCAAAGGCGATCCCGCTAGTTCCATTTAATGAGTTGATCTCGAAACTTGGTGTGCGAGACAACTTTTTCTCTTCGATTGTCACTTTTTCCGTCATCTGGGCAATCTCATTTAAGAACTCAAGTAACTTTCTTGAATCATTAGAGTCATCTGTACTTGTCGAAAAAATAACGGGAGATTCCAACATCTCTAAATAGTGGGCGAGATTCTGCTTCGTTTCTTTATCTAACATCTTGCGACCCTCTATATCTTTCCTACAAGATCAAAACTTGGCTTCAATGTTTCGCCACTTTCTTTCCATTTAGCTGGGCAGACTTCTCCAGGATGAGTACGGACATACTGAGCTGCTTTGATTTTATCGATCAGTGTACTTGCATCACGTCCAATCCCGTCTGCATTGATTTCCATTGCTTGTACGATTCCATCTGGGTCAATGATGAACGTTCCTCTTTGGGCAAGTCCTTGTTCTTCATCTAGTACATCAAAAATTCGAGAGATATGATGAGAAGGGTCACCAATCATCGTATAATTAATTTTACCTATAGCTTCAGATGTGTCATGCCAAGCTTTGTGGGTAAAGTGGGTATCCGTTGAACAAGAAAAAACATCTACGCCAAGTGATTTTAATTCATGGTATTGCTTTTGTAGGTCCTCAAGTTCAGTCGGGCAAACAAAGGTAAAATCAGCTGGGTAGAAGCAAAGAATACTCCAATTTCCAATCATGTTCTTTTCTGATACCTCAATAAATTCTCCATTACGATAAGCTTGTGCTGTAAATTCTTCAACTTTTTTTCCGATCATTGACATAATGAAACCTCCAATAATAATTATTTATTTATAATAAATATAATTTAGAAAGAGAGAATAAGTCAATGTTTTTTTGTTATATTAGATTTTTTTGCCAAAAAAGGTGCGATAAAAATACAGTCATCAAGCAAGTTGGATCTTGACTAAACACTTTACGGACAAATACTATAGTCATTTTCTTGTTTTAATTCAAAGATATATTCAGCGATTTTCGTTACGACCCTTTTCCAATCATTTGGAGAAACGATCCCATCTAACAAATAGATTTTCTTGATATCTTTTGAAAGATGGTCAAGGGGGGAATCACTCACGATGATATCGCATTCTTCCATATAGTATTTTTGGATGATGATCGAATCTGAAGAAAAAATTTGCTCGATTTTTACCATTAGATCTTTACCTACGTAAAAGTCTTTTGTGTAATTAATCCCAATAACGATAGTGGGTTGTGCTTTAAAGCGATCATAAAGATGCAGTAAATCTTCCACGATCCATTGGATATTTTCACGTTCGAGAATCTCAGGTAAATAATGGTGGTGTTCTTCTCTGAATTGCAGGTAGAATTGTTCGATCTCATTTTGCAAGACAGTAAAATTTTTCTTGCCTTGATACAACACGAAAGTCGGTAGAGGTGTATTTGGCTGATCGTGATTCAAAAAAGTACTAAAGATTTTATTACGAGCAAAGTTCATCGTATATAAGGCTTGCTGATCTTTTGGTATGTTCAAACTGAAATGAGTAGCGAAGGCCTCAACCATTTTTTTACAATACATAATATGGGGAACTTTGGCTTTCAATAATAGTTCATATTGGTACTGGCTCAGTTCGTCGCTCTCGATTTTAGATATGGCTAACCGTGCTAAAACATTGATCAGAATACGTTGTTCATAACCAATAGGTAAATTGGGATGAAGCAAATCGAAAACAGGGTCCACTAAATACTCGATGTAGCCGTGTTCCGTAAATTCTTTTTGAACATTTTTCAAAGTGGTAGCTGGAAAATTTTCCTGACATATTTTTAATAGTAGGTACAGCTTGTCGATCATGCCGCCATTCAAGGCGATCAACAAATCCTTCTTGAAGTAAGCATTGAGAGTGTAAGCGATTGTTTGTTCCGGTTCATTGGAATAAGGAAAAGAAGTATTGGCGAATATGTTCCAATAAACATCTAAAAAGCAATATTGTATTTGTATTTCTGTTCCAGAAAGGATTTTTCTTCCTTTATTCGAAAATTTGAAGGAGATACCGTATAATGCCAAAAATTGGTTCACTGTCTTCATTTTGGAATAAAGATAGGAAGGACTGTAATTCGTTTGTTGACTGAGACTAGTCATCGTATTGCCATTCTCGCTTAGTAAGGCAGTTAGAATTTGGTAATTGGTGGATTCTGAGCAATATTTTCCTAGTAGTTCATAGTAGCACTTGGCGATATCGACTTCTTCACAGGCTAATTTGATAAAATTTTTCTGCTTTACGATAGTGATCTCTTCGAACTCAAGTGTAGTGAAGTCTTGTTCAAGTTCTTGGATGTACAATAAAAGATTAGAGTCAGACATATCAAAATAATCGGCTAGATAATGTGTGGTAATAAAAAAGCGGTGTTCCGATAGAAAAAGGAAAATATCAAGTTTGGTCACGTTTTTTTTCTTTAATAAGTACTTTTTTATTGCTTCTTGTGTCTGCATCGCGTTCCTCCATTTGGTATGATCTTAAATAATTTTACTGAAAATTTCTTGTTTTTAAACAAAAAGACAGTAAAAATCTCCTAACAATTTGTATTATCTTATTCCTTGTGAGTAATAAAGAAAAAAGATGGGAGAGAAAGAGCATGAAATATTTAAACGTTTTATTTACTTCTGTTGTTTTAGCTAGTCTAGCAGTACCAGTTGACGCAGCACAAGTTGATGAAGCTGCGCCACAATATCCCATAACCTTACGTTCAACAGAACCAGGTTGGGCGAATGTCAATCGTATCACATTACAAGATATCTTTTTACCAACGAATTCAGGTATTATGAAAGTGGCCGTTGGCGAAACGATCACGGTAAACGCAACGGTCGATTATTCAGGAGATTTAGCACCTATCTTACAATCAAGTGTTTTATTTGAAGGGGTTGATCCAGCACTAACGATTGGGTACGATCCTAGTTCACTTGTAATCAATCAAAGAGCAGCAAGGTTTTCTTTTACTGTAACACTTAATCGACCATTAACAAAGCCCGCACTATTTACAGTTAAAGTAGCAGATGGTACTTCTTCTGATAACCAACATCTGACACCATATAGCCAACGACAAACGATTGAAGAAGCGTCAATAGATTTAGGGGACGAAGATTTAATTGAGATCCCAGAGACAGATGGCAATGTCGGTGGAAATAAACCGACAATTAAACCAGAAGAACCGGATCAAGAAGTGACAGAACCAGAAGAGCCAGATCAAGAAGTGACAATACCGCCCCAATCTGAAACCGATGATACTCCTGCCAATGAAACAAATAGAGAAGTTCCTGAGAATACGAATCATTCAATGGCCAATAGTCATGGGAAAAACATAAGTAATGGTATTATCAAAACACAAGATTTTGATAGAAATACACATGCGAAAGTAAAAGAAGTTCCACGGATTCGAATCGATAAAAATGAAAAAACAAATGATAATAGTAATGAAAATTACCGAAACGAAGAAAATCCTTCTTCATCTGATCGTCAATCAACATTGCCTAAAACAGCAGAAAAATCCAATTTATTCCTAGTCCCTGTTGGTTTAGGCCTACTAGGATTCACGATTTTGAAGTTAAAAAGAAAATAAGAATGAACCTTTGCTAAAGGGAAACTTTTTACTCATGAATGTTACAGAGCTAAAATCAACGCTTTTAGAAAGAAAAGGCTACATTTACAATGCCTGCAAAAGATGATTCATGTTATGAAGAATGAGGGACAAATCTAAAAAATCAGGTTTGCTATAGACTCTAATCCCAAATAAACGGCGTTCAAAAGTCAAGTTTTTCCGGAAATTTCAAAAAAAAAAAAACGAGCAATACAAAAAACGTATTGTTCGTTTTTTTTTTTTGAAATTTCTCAAACATCAACGATTTTTATCTCGACCTCTTTTTTTCTTGTTTAATTGAGGTAGTTGATTTGTTCTTGTTCAATTAACGGATAGGTGAACAATTTTGAGTCGTCTAACTCTACTTTATGCATATCGATCGCTGTGATTTGGCTATTTTTGTAGGTCGTATAGTAGTAGATTCCTTTGTCCATATTGCAACAAGAGGAATAGATAGTGTATTCAAATTGACCATTTCCAACATCGCATAACCCTTTTTGTTGTTCCACCGATTTTAAGATATGGAAAAATTGCCCAACACTTTCGTCTTCTGAATCCCCTGAAACTGAGTTTAGTTTGGTAAACGCAGCTTTGATAAATCGGGAGCTAGAAGATAAGTCGCCTGGTAAACCAATGCTACCCATGCCGCGACTGTAGACTGTCAACTCTAGTTCTTTAGAAAAAGTGTTTTCTGGGGTATGAGTAGAGACATGTCGATAGTTGTTTAAATTAAAGAGTTGGTAATCAAAAGTAGGATTGTTCGTCAATACACCAATAGGATTATCGTATACTTTCAATCCATCAACTGTAGACTCGACCACAATCGACTCTTTTTGATCTGCTATCATCCAGTGTAAAGGCGAAAGTGGCAAGTCTTCACTGAAATCGATGTTGACTAAGTTGATTTCCTTTAATAATGCTTTTGCTTCGAAGACATTTTGGCATTGACTTAGGATCCAAGGGATAAACTCAAATGGAGAAATGTTGTTTTTTTCGGACATTTCTTCAAAGAAATGCGCATTCCCAGGGAAATTTAGTCCCGCCATGCTTAAACCAGTTTCATTCGTTGCTTCATAATAGAGAGGATAGTCATTGACAACAGTTGCCATACCAATCAATGCATAATGGGTGGGGATATCCGTCACTCTCCGAAATTTAAATGGATAATTTCTAGGAGTGATGGTTACCACTTCATGATAAGAAATCTCCAAATCCAAATTACGACCAAAATAATGATCTTTCGTTGAATAAGTAATCGATGTACACATTGTACGTTGCCTCCTTTGATGATGGTAATTTAATCATAGGCCAATTTTTCATTTTTTTCCACTAATAACTAAATAGATGATCAAAAAAGAGTGAATGAGGGACAAATCTAAACATCAGTTTTGCTACAGACACTCGAATAAACAGCGTCCAAAAGTCAAGTTTTTCGGAAATTTCAAAAAAAAAAACGAGCAATACAAAAAACGTATTGTTCGTTTTTCTATCCAATTTCTCAAACCTAAACGACTTTTGTTTCGACCTCACTCTAAAGACGAATAAGCGCTAGGTCAGGGATTGTTTTCCTTTGTCACGTGTTGAGGAATTTCCTTCACCTTTAAGACATCAAGGAAGAAAGTGAAGATCGGAATTCCGACGATCAAACCCCAGACGCCGAAGAATCGTTCACTAACTAATAAAACGATAAAGGTGTAGAAAATAGGTAATTCTGTTTTGCTTGACATCAATTTTGGGTTCAAGACATACGACTCAATCAAGTGGACGACTAAGATCGTTAAAAGAATATAGACGACATCTTTGATCCCTCCCTGGGAATAAGCAATGAACGAAAGAGGGAGACATGAAACAATCACACCTGCAACTGGGATCAGACTTAAAAAGAAAACCATGATGGCTAAGCTTAATAATTGGTTGAAACCAAAAGCGGCTAAGGCAACGGTCGTCAGCAATGTATTTAGTAAGGCAATAATGAATTGTGCTTCTAAAACCAAGCCAAATGTATTGACGAATTTATAGGCAAAATAATAGATATCCTGGAAAAACCAAGCAAATTCACTCTTTAAAAACAATCGTGAGAACACAACTGTTTTTTTCTTCTCGATCATAAAGAAGAAACTTAAGATGAATGACATGGCAAAAGCAACAGCTAACTTACCGATATCTTGTAAATAGCCCAATGCGATCGATGCACCATTTTGTAGTTGCTCAAAAAAATCGTTTCGTTCAATGTAATTATGGATATACAAGAGAACAGGATCAGCATCTTTTGGCTGATGTTCGTAGAAATCGATCACTGATTTGATCATGTCGAATGTCTGATGGATCAGCACAGGGATATACTTTGTAAATGCAAGATAGATCAGATAAACGACTAACGAATAAATGATGATCGTCAATGCACCAGTTGGAACCTTCACAAACCGTTGAATGACTTGAACTAAATGGATCATCAGATAGGTAAAAATAAAGGTAAGTAAAATAGTGGTGATCATGCTCCTTACAAGAAAGAGAACAACGATGATCGATAATAAAACAGTTAAACGACGAACTTTTTCATTCGCCAGGAAACGCTGATAAACAGACAACACAACAACCTCCAAGTGTAATGAAATAATAGCTTATGTAATTGATTATAGTGTGGATTCCAAGAATAAGAAAGAAAAACTGCTGACAATTTATACAAAAAGTCAGCAGTAACTTCAAATCAAGTAGTATGACGAAAATTATTCACCATTTTAGTTGTTAGTTTTTGCAAAAGGACTAATTCATCAGGTTCTAAAGGAAGATGAGTAAAAATCTCTGATGGAATCGTTTCTGCTTTTTTTGCTAGAATCCTGCCATTATCCGTTAAACTGATGCGAACGATCCGTTCATCTAAAGTGTCTCTTGCCCGTGTAAGATATTCTTTTTCTGCTAGCTTTTTTATCACTGGTGTCAACGTACCAGAATCTAAACAAAGCATTTTACCCAAATCTTTCATCGTCACTTGATGTTTTTCCCACAAGACAAGCATTACTAAATATTGTGTATAGGTTAGACCTAATGGTTTCAATAGTGGCGTATAATATTTGGTGATTTCTTTTGAGGCTGCATATAAAGGGAAGCACAACTGATTTTCTAAATATAAGTCTTCCATTTTTATTCACCCCATTCATTAGAATCCTTTGTTAGCATAGCTGATTTAAAAAAAAAAGTCTAGCCTTCAACGGCTGTCAATGTTACTTCGATATTTCCTGCTGTTGCTTTTGAATAAGGACAAACTTTGTGAGCTGCTTCCAATAATTCTTGTGTTTCTTCTAATGATAGACCATCAACATGTCCTTCAATTTCGACACCTAAAACAAAGCTCATTTCGTTTTCAGCATACAATGATACTTGTGCACTGATAGTAGAAGCTCCAGCAATGTTTTTTTGGTTTTTGATCAATTCCAACGCACTGTTGAAACAAGCACTGAAACCGGCAGCAAACAATTGTTCCGGATTTGTCGCATTTTCGACACGACGTCCAGGGGCAGCAATATTTAATTCGAATGAATGGTCAGGGCTATGCACTTCTCCAGAACGTCCACCTGTATTAATCATTTTTGTAGAATACATTTTTTTCATAAGAAACACTCCTTTAAATTTAGTTGTGTGCAATCTAATTTTATACAACTAAATAGAAAAGAGCAAACTAAAAGATTTCAGTACTCGTTAAAAAGTTCATTGAGGGAAACATAATGGCTTGGAAAAAGAAAAGAGTGGCTAAAGAAAGGCCCAGATTACCAAAATAGTAACGTCTGTTTCACTAATCTGGGTCTATACTATTTCGTATGGATCGTTCGGCAAACGATCAGGAGAAAAAAATGAAAAAAGATTTTTGGGATAACTTCAAAATAAACACGTAATCTTAAGAAGGAGTTGCTTCTGCTCCCACCGTTTATTCGTTTTTAAAGTATGAGACAACAGTGTTTCTTACTTTTGTCCCACGCTCTTATAGATTAGGGTCACTCGATTGGATGGTACGTAAAACCACTACCCATTACCTCAGCTACACTATTGACGATAACGAATGCAGTTGGATCGATTTCTTCAATCAATGGTTTGATTCGTGAAAATTCATGATCAGTGACAACGATCAGTAACACTTCTTTCGACTTTCGATTATACCCGCCTTTAGCTTCCAAGAGAGTCAAGCCCCGCCCAATCTCCGCACTCAAACGGCGTCTGATTTCTTCTAGCGAATCTTCGCTCATGACCATGATCGATTTTTTTCGATTCGTTCCTGTTTCAATATAAGACATAACGATTGATGTGATGACGATAGAGAGGATCGCATATAAGAATTCTTCAAATCCAAAGACGAATAAATTCAGGGAAACAACCACAGCATCAGTAAATAACAGGCCAATTGAAGTATTTAAATGGAAATATTTTTTGAAGATCAGTGGGGGAATCGTTGTACCGCCGCTCGATGAGTTATTTTTGTATAAAATAGCTACACCGAGTGCAAAGATGGCACTACCGAAGATGACCGAGAGCAAACGATCAGGAGTAATCATTGTTTCAGGAATGATGGCAATGATCAGCGGGAAGACAAGACTTCCAAAGAGAACTTTGAAGAAAGGTTGTTTTCCTAAGAAAAGAAGAGCCAATACTAGCATAATGATATTCAATACCAAGATGACCATTGCACGGTCAAATCCTAATGCAGATTCTAAGAGGATACCAAGCCCGCTTACGCCGCCTGCTGCAATATGATGGGGGCCTAAGAACATATTGATACTTACCCCTAAGATCGTTAACGCAAAGACTATTTTTATGTAAGTCCAAGTGATCTTTTTTATATTATTCATCCATTCACTTCCTCATTCTATTTTAATTTTATTGTTATGTTATTAGTATAACCTAATAATCTCTAAAAGTTAACAATAGATTAACATTTAAGTTGGATATACCTAACTTTTTTACTGCTATTGTCTTGCTTTAGGCTAATAGGTATTCATTAAGAAATGTTAAAGGAAGAATAAAAGAAGAGAAGAAGTTGAAAAGGTTTTTTAAAAAAGTAAATGGAATAAAGGAAAGAAACTCATGTCTTAAATGTAGATAAACGGAAGGAACAGAAGAAGAATCAACAGAAAATAAGTAAGGATTCACCAAAAATTAAAAAGCAATTCCTGTGAATCCCTGTTTGTTTCTCGGAGTGAAATACCTTTAGTAATAAGCTTTTTTGCGAATGGGAAATGGTAAAAGTCTATTTCTAAGTGGGGAACATGTTTTTTTCTCGGTAAAGGAAAGTGTTGTTTTGCTAAAGAACTATTTTTTATAAGCTTGTATCAAAAAGACGTGATCTCTTTGATTGCTAATGTACAAGTACCGTGGGCAATCATTATATGTTTATCTAGCAATACTTCTGCCGACCAAAACTGGATGTTCCTACCGATTTTATTCGGGGTGGCAATGACTCGCAAGGTGCCATACCTAGCTTTGTCTAAGTGTTGCACGTGGAGATCGATCCCTACAGCGGCGTGCGAGGAATCCAAGTGCTGATTTGCCCCCATACTGCAAGCTGTCTCGATTAAAACACCACTGATCCCCCCGTGTAAGTACCCGAACGGTTGGTGATGGATATTGGCGAGAGAGAGTAGAAGTTCCACTCGTTTTTTCGAGAGTACAACTGTCTCGATTTTTAAATAATCAATTAAATTCATCGTATTCAATCCCTTAAGTATTTTTGTTTAGTATAACAGAATTTTTTTAAGTAATGATAAAATTACAAACGTTTTCTTTGAGTTTTGTGTATAATGGATATATTCAAATAGAGGAGGAATAACATGAGAAATTGGCAAACAATCAAAGAATACGAAGAAATTCTTTTTGAGCAATACCATAGAATAGCAAAAATAACAATCAATCGGCCAGAGGTCCATAACGCGTTTACCCCGAAAACTGTTTTTGAGATGATCGAGGCATTTACTATTTGTCGGGATCGTTCAGATATCGGTGTGATTATTTTGACGGGTGCGGGAGATCTTGCATTTTGTTCTGGCGGAGACCAGAAAGTTCGAGGAAATGGCGGCTATGTTGGCGAGGATCAAGTTCCAAGATTAAATGTTCTTGATCTGCAACGGTTGATTCGTATAATCCCTAAACCGATCATTGCAATGGTCAAAGGGTGGTCGATTGGTGGCGGTAATGTGCTGCAACTCGTGTGTGATATCACAATTGCAGCTGAAAATGCAAAATTTGGTCAAACGGGACCTAATGTCGGTAGTTTTGATGGTGGGTACGGTTCGGGCTATTTAGCACGGGTCATCGGGCATAAAAAAGCAAAAGAAGTCTGGTTTATGACGAAACAATATTCGGCACAAGAAGCGCTAGCTATGAATTGGATCAATACCGTTGTTCCTTTGGATAAGGTGGAAGACGTGACAATCGAATGGGCAGAGGAAATGCTGAAGAAAAGTCCGTTAGCCTTGCGGATGATCAAAGCTTCATTGAATGCGGACACCGATGGTCTAGCTGGTATCCAACAATTAGCAGGTGATGCAACTTTACTTTACTATACAATGGATGAAGCGCAAGAAGGACGAGATGCATTCAAAGAAAAAAGAGAACCAGATTTTGAACAATTTCCCAAATTCCCATAGTAAAAGACCAAATAGCTGGTTACAACAACAAGCTTTGCTTCATCCAGAACAACCAGCTCTTTATTCTAAAAATCGCTGTCTAACATTTAGTGAATTAAATCACTATGTCCAAAAATACGCCCAGTACTATTTACAAAAAATGGATGAAAAGGTGCAGCGAGTGGCAATTTTAAGTGAAAACTGCGAGGAGATGTACCTATCGATCTTAGGACTCTGGGAGCTAGGAATCGAAATCCAATTTTTGAATACACGGTTGACTAAAAATGAGATCTTGGACCAGTTGAGTCATGCACAGACGGATGTGCTAATTGCACCAGTGAAGCAAGCTATGAGAGAAATCCAAATGATCTTCTTACCCAAAATCAAAGAGGTAGCAACTATTTCTACTGTTTCTACGATTGATAGTGGGTATATGAATGAATCGATTGCTTCGATCATGTATACTTCAGGAACAACAGGAAAGCCAAAAGGAGTGCCACAGACTTTTGCCAATCATCGTGCGAGTAGTTTAGCTACGAAAGAAAAGCTGTCTGTAAAAGTTGGCGATTCTTGGTTATGCTGTGTCCCTTTGTACCATATCAGCGGGTTATCGATTGTCCTACGTTCACTTGTTTTGGGAATAAATGTATACCTTTTGCCTAATTTCGATGCTGAGAAAATCAATAAGATCATCTTAAACGGGAAGGTGAACCACATTTCAATGGTTACCAAGATGCTTAAAGACCAATTCCCACTGATTCCTGTAGGAGGCTATCCAAAACAGCTCTGTACAGTTTTATTAGGAGGGGGGCCTGTAGACACAGCAGTGATTCGTGCGTGTCAAGAAAAGCATTTGCCGATTGTACTGTCTTATGGAATGACAGAAACTTGTTCACAAGTTGTTGCCACAGATAAGGAATGTAAATCTGGATCATCAGGCTATCCATTGGCAAATGTGCGTGTGAAAATAAAGGGGACCATCGAACCGTATGTCGCGGGTGAGATTCTGCTACGTGGTCCTTCGATCATTTCAAATTATCTCAATGATGAGCATGCCCACGAAGTTTGGACGTCAGATGGATGGTTTTGTACCGGGGACTGGGGCTATTTAGATGAAGAGGGCGAATTGTTTCTTGTTAGCCGGATGAATGAACTAATCATTTCAGGTGGAGAAAATATCTACCCAGCGGAAATCGAAGAGGCGTTATTGAGAAGTGAGAAGATAAGTGAAGCGGTCGTCGTCGGGAAAACAGATGATACTTGGGGACAACGCCCCGTAGCATATATAAAGTTGCTCGATTCTCTAGAAGAGGCAGAACTTCGCCAGTTATTACAACCATTAGCGTCGTATAAATATCCGGATGAATTATTTGTTGTTCACACTATACCAAAGACGGCTTCAGGAAAAAATATAAAACGAATTTTTTTGACCGAAGAAAGAGTGAAATATATTGATTACCGACTTTACTGAAGATATGTTTGATGATCTTCCTAAGAGAACACGTTATTTAAGCTATAGTTACATGATTCCTTACCAACCACTTGAAGCAATTTTTGCGAAGGCAAGTGCCTATAAAGGAACACGCTTTTTTTGGCAAACACCAGATCGGCAATTTGGATTAGTCGGGCTAGGTAAAAATCTTTTAGATGAGCCAACCATAGGGAATGTACTACGAATCAAGCAGCTCAAAAAAGATTTTTTTAAAAGTTTTTACTTTATGGGTGAGAGAAAAGAACAGCCAGTTCTTTTTGGAGGCTTTCCTTTCAATAAAAATAATCGGAAAACCGAAGTGTTTTGGGCGGACTTGTCAACGGGATATTTTGTGTTGCCTAGTGTATTGATCAAACAAGTGAAAAAAGAGTTGATCGTTGTCATAACAGTAAAAAAAGAGGAAAAGTCTTTAAAAAGACTTTTTGATGAAGTGACGGATTGGGTACAGATATTGGATCATCTACTTGGGGAGGTCACTTTATCTTTTCCACAAACACAAGTTTCGTTAGAAAATGAATTAGATGTAACAACATTTCTTCAGTCCACCAAAGAAAGTATAGAAGAAATACGTGACCCAAGAAATCCAATGGAAAAAGTGGTGCTTGCAAGACAAATGGAATTGAGGATGGAGCATTTTTCAGTTGAGCGTTTAATTGACAATTTGATCAGGCAACAAGCGAACACTTACGTATTTGCTTTAGAAACAAAAAAACGATGTTTTGTCGGAGCAACTCCTGAACATTTACTCCATGCTTCAGCTACTCACTTTTTTACGGCAAGCATCGCGGGCTCGATTACTCGTGGAAAAAATGACGAAGAAGATCGAATACTTGGAGAAAAACTTTTAAAAAACTCCAAAAACAATAATGAGCATGCCATTGTCGTGAAGAAATTGACAAAGCAGTTGGCAAATTATACAGAAGGAAACTTGAGTGTTTCTAACAAAAAACTTTTAAAAAACCGTGATATCCAACATCTTCATCTGACAATCTCTGGGATTAGGAAACCAAAAGTCTCTCTTTTCGATGTGATTCAAGCACTCCATCCTTCCCCAGCGTTAGGTGGAGAACCAAAGGAATTGGCAATACAGTGGCTTGCAAAGAAGGAACCATCTGGAAGAGGATTATATGGGGCGCCTATCGGTTGGTGTGACGTTATGGAAGATATTGGTGAGTTTGCTGTAGGAATTCGCTCAGGCGTTTTCAGCGAAAATGCTGGGCGATTATACGCAGGGTGTGGAATTGTTGGTGACTCAGATCCAGAGGAAGAACGCCAAGAAACACACGTGAAATTCCAACCTATGCTAAGAGGAGTGAAAGAATGACGACAAAACAAGAAATGACGAAGTACCTACTGGCTTTTATTCATGGAATGAAGGAATTGGGGATGAATAAAATCGTGATCAGCCCTGGATCTCGTTCCACACCTCTTGCTCTTTTGCTTCATCGTGATCCAGAAATCGAGACGTATATCAATGTTGATGAACGTTCGGCAAGTTTTTTTGCTTTGGGTTTAGCAAAAGGGGAGAGAACAGTTGTGGGACTATTATGTACGTCAGGAACGGCTGCTGCAAATTATTATCCAGCAATCTGTGAGGCAGAAGCTTCTCAGATTCCGCTAGTCGTATTGACTGCAGATCGTCCACCTGAAGTGCAAGGTGCTGGAGCGCCACAAACAATGGAACAACATAACCTCTATGGGAGTCATGTGAAGAAATTTTTGTCGTTAGCTCTTCCAGAAGCGGGAGCAGTAATGCAACGTTATAGCTTTTGGCAAGGAAGCGAGCTTGTTGCAATCGCTAAAGAACATCCAGCAGGACCAGTTCATGTCAATTTACCACTTCGGGAACCTCTATTGCCAGACTTAACGCAAACGGATACTACTGATCTTGTTAGAAAGGATATCCAGCTTGGAAAATCCTTGTGTTTTGAACTGCCTGAGTTGCCAACTTGGCTAACCAAAAAGGGGCTGATCATCGTCGGTCGAGAATTGACTATTGAACAAGCACAGCAACTGATCGAACTTGCAGAAATCGTTGATTGGCCGATCATCGGGGACCCCCTAACGAATCTAAGTGCGTGCGGGAAATTAAGCAAAAACTATCTTCCCCACGCTGAATTGATTTTTTCACGGACTATCACAGAGCAGCCAGAAGTCATTTGGCAATTTGGTAATTTGCCTGTATCAAAAAACAGCTTGCTTTTTGTTGAAAAACAAGAAAAAGCAACGTATGTGGTCATTGATGAACGTGCAAAGCGACAGGACTGGTTACGCTTAGGCAATTACTATTTGCCAGTTAGCATACCAAGCTTTTTAGAAGCGGTGCAACAAGTTGTTAAGAAAATTTCTTTTCCTGAATCGAGCGAATGGTCAGCTATTTGGCAATCTTACGCAACAAACGCACATGAAGTAATCAAAGAACAGTTAGCTTCCGCTGTTTTTAGCGAGAGTTCAGCAAGCAGAAAATTATTTCAGCTGATTGAAAAAGGAGAAAGCTTGTTTCTCTCTAACAGTAACGCCATCCGCTTCATCGACCGGTTGGCAACACCAACAGAACGCTCCTTCGTGATCTATGGAAACCGTGGTGTAAATGGGATTGACGGGATCGTTTCAACAGCGGCCGGTATAGCAGCTACTCAAAAGCAGCACCTATTTCTATTGATCGGTGATTTGGCATTGTTCCATGACATGAATGGGCTTCAAATAATCAGACAATTAAAGTTACCCGTCACATTGGTCGTTTTGAACAATAATGGCGGAGGGATTTTTTCTTTCCTGCCACAAAACAGTTTGACAAAAAAAGATTTCGATCCACTCTTTGCAACACCACTGAATCTTGACTTACAAAAAGTAGCGAATTTATATGATGGCTATTATTATCAACCAAAATCAATGGCTGAGTTTGCAAAAAGCATTGAAGAAAGCCGTAAGCAGACGAGTTGGGCGTTAGTTGAAGTAGCAGGAAAACAAGAAGATCCTGTCTTGCTGTGGAAAGACATGCTGAGAGAATATGGTAAAAAAGATGCGTACTGAAAAGATGACAGTGAATGGAGTCGACTACGCCTATAGCAAGTTGAATCAATGGAAATCTAATCAACCGGTGCTAGTATGCTTACATGGTTTTACTGGTACGATGGCTACCTTTACTTTTTCAACGTCTTCACTCAATCTTTTAGGGATTGATCTGATTGGCCATGGAAAGACGGATGTCTTTGTCCATCCATATCGGTATCAACTGTCGTCGTTGGTTGTAGACCTTTCTCAACTAGTTAAAAAATTGCAGATCGACTCTTTTTATTTACTTGGCTATTCAATGGGGGCAAGAACAGCTCTAGCATGGACAATTGAGCAACCTGAAGGGATTCTTGGGGTGGTTTTAGAAAGTGGGACACCAGGGATCGAAACGGCGTCGCTAAAAAGGCAACGTCAAAAGAAAGACAATCGCCTTGCTCAAAACATTATGACGGCGCCACTTTCTCATTTTGTTGAGCATTGGACAGCTTTGCCGTTATTCGAAAGTCAAAAGCATTTGCCTCTTTCAGTAAGAAAAAAAATAGAAAAAGAAAGATTGGAGCAAAAGCGTTTCGGACTTGCCATGAGCCTGTGGTATATGGGGACGGGTAAACAGAAAAATTATTGGCCTTTCCTCCCTTATTTACAGGTACCTGTACTTTTTCTTGCCGGTGAATATGATTGGAAATTTAGAGAGATCGGGCAAAAATTAGTTACAAAGAACGACCGTTTTGAATTTGTGGTTGTTCAAGAGAGTGGTCACTGTATCCATATCGAACAGCCTAGCTTGTTTGAATCGGTGATGAGTGATTGGTTGGAGGAGAGAAAAAATGAGAATTGAAAAAGCAGAACTTTTTCAGTTACACTTACCTTTGATAGCCCCATTTCAAACGAGTTATGGCGTATTGACTGAAAAGAAGTTTGATTTACTCATACTAAAAGACGAATTAGGGAACCAAGGAGTAGGGGAACTGGTTTCATTTGATCAAGCGAATTATATCGAAGAGACGATCGAGATGAGCCGTGCCATCATCAAAAAAGAGCTGATTCTCTTATTACAGGATCATGTATTTTCTGCACCCACCGAAGTCCATTCGCTTTTTCAAAGAGCGCAAGGTAATTTCATGGCAAAATCAGCTATCGAAACGGCTGTTTGGGATCTTTACGCAAGAAGAAGGGGTGTTAGTCTGCAACAGCTTTTTGCTGGGAGACAAATGCAACTTTCAGTAGGTGTGAGTATGGGAATTGAAGATAGTGATGCACAGCTTTTGAAAAAAGCAAAAACATATGTCGAACAAGGATATACACGTTTGAAATTAAAGATAAAACCAGGATACGATCTTCGGCCACTACAACTTTTAAGAAAAGAATTTCCAGATCTACTGTTGATGGCAGATGCTAATTCTGCGTATACGATAAATGATCTAGCACTTTTCGATGAACTGGATCAGTTGGAGCTGTCCATGATCGAACAGCCTTTTGCTACACGGGACTTTGTTGATCATGCACAACTGCAAAGAAGGTTAAAAACGCCGATTTGCTTAGATGAGAATATCCGTACGCTAGAGGATGTCAAAACAGCTCATGCTTTAGGTAGTTGCCGAGCCATCAACTTGAAGATTCCGAGAGTAGGCGGCATTACTGAAGCTCAAATGATTGTGGATTATTGTCGTGAACAGGGTTTGCTTGTTTGGCTGGGTGGGATGTTTGAATCGGGTGTTGGAAGAGCCCTTAATTTACAATTTGCAAGCCAGGCGGAGTTTACTTTTCCAGGAGACATCTCTGCTTCGAGGCGATACTATCATGATGATATCATTGAAGAACCTGCAGTATTGAGGGATGGCAAACTGGTTGTTCCGAATGGGATCGGTAATGGGATAACTTTGGCGCCAAAAAAGGTCGAACGATATTGCACGAAAAAAGAACGATTGATTTCATAGGAATTTACGAAGCAGTTCCATTAAGTGAGAGGTGATTTTTCACTTTTTGGAACTGTTTTTTTCTTTTCCTCAAATGAATTCTGTTATCGATAACATTTTTGAAAGCGTTGTCTTTTTCTTTTTGGTCTTTTATAGTGAGAACGTAATCTTAAAAAAAGGAGGAAATATATGAATACGGCAGCAATTTATCACCGTCCAGAAAGTGAATATGCTTTTTTATACGAAAAAGATACGTTTCGAATTCGTCTACGTACTAGTAAGGACGATGTTAAAAAAGTTTATGTTATCAGTGGTGACCCCTATACCATTACGTCTAAGAAATGGTATTTACAGGAAGTTCCGATGAAAAAAGGATTGAGTACACTCGTACATGACTATTGGGAGATCGAACAAACGAGTGATACGAGACGCTTACAGTATGGCTTCCATATAGTTGGAATCGATGGAATGGAATGTTTTTATGGAGATCAAGGTATTTTTCCTTACGAGCCAGCTACTTTAGCAGAGGCAAATTATTATTTTCGCATTCCTTATTTTCATGAGATCGATCGCTTCAAAGTTCCACAATGGGCGAAAGAAACAGTTTGGTATCAAATTTTCCCAGAACGTTTCGCAAATGGTGATACTAGTAATGATCCTGAAGGCACGTTGCCTTGGGGCAGTAAAGCGCCTGACCGCGATGATTTCTTTGGCGGGGATCTTCAAGGGGTGATCGATCATCTAGATTATCTGACGGATCTAGGGATCAATGGGATTTACTTTTGTCCGATCTTCAAAGCAATGTCGAATCATAAATATGATACGATCGACTATTTCGCAGTTGATACTGCATTCGGTACGGAAGAACAGTTGAAAGAATTGATTGAAAAAGCGCATCGAAAAGGAATGAAAATCATGCTTGATGCGGTGTTCAATCATATCGGTAGTGATTCGCCACAATGGCAAGATGTCGTGAAAAACGGGGAACAGTCTGAATATAAAGATTGGTTCCATATCCATTCTTTCCCTGTAGATACGTACCAAATGACGGAAATCCCCGAAACTGCGGCAAATTTAGCTTATGACACGTTTGCGTTTACGCCTTTCATGCCGAAGTTGAATACAGCAAATAAAGAAGTGCAGGCATATCTGCTGGAAATAGCGGCTTACTGGGTGAAAGAATTCGATATTGATGGTTGGCGCCTAGATGTAGCGAATGAAGTTGATCATCATTTTTGGAAAAAATTCCATGAAACGGTAACTGCAATCAAACAGGATATTTATATTTTAGGTGAGATCTGGCATTCTTCACAAGCTTGGTTACAAGGGGATGAATTCCATGCAGTGATGAACTATGCCTATACGGATTCTATAAAAGATTATTTTGTGAAGCAAAAGATCAGTGCGCAGCAAATGGTAAGTGGAATGAATCATCAGCAAATGCTATATCAAGACCAGGTCAATGAGGGAACGTTCAATCTATTAGATTCCCATGATACTGCTCGAATCTTGACATTGTGTCAGGAGAATAAAGAGCTGATGAAGTCAGTTTTGACATTCATGTTTCTACAAAAAGGTGCACCGTGTATTTATTATGGCACAGAAATCGGCTTGACTGGCGGTGAAGACCCAGATTGTCGTAAATGTATGGTCTGGGAAGAAGAACAACAGGATTTGGAATTATATGGATTTACTAAAGAACTGATTTATTTGCGTAAACGACTATCTGAGATTTTGATCAATGGAACAACCTGTTGGGAGTTGGTCGATGACAGTCGAAATGTCATCCATTTTTCTCGAGAATTAAATGGACAAAAAATCCATGCCATCTTCAATCAGGGACAAGAAGCATACCTTATTGAGCAACAAAGCGAAGTCATGTTCAGCCAAAACAGCGAACTGTTGAATGATGGCAAAGCAGAGATCCAACAATATGGATTTTTGATTATGTCTGAATAAGTTGTTACCGGTAACACACGGAAAGCGTTTGCAAAAGGTAGTTTTATAACAGTATACTTTTTATATAGCAACGAATCCAAAGAAGCGGAGGAAAAGAAAGTGAAGAAAAACTATGTAAAAAAATTGGGGTTAGGTTTAGTGTCACTTGGTATTCTAGGTGGTTTAGCAGCTTGTGGTAACGGAACTTCTTCAACAAGCAGCAGCGAAAGCGACGAAAAGACTTTAACGATATCGGTCGATTCTGGATACAAAGATTACATCAATGAAATCAAAGGTGATTTTGAAAAAGAAAATGATGTAAAAATCAAATTAGTCGAAAAAGACATGTTCGAACAATTGGAAGCACTTTCTCTTGATGGACCTGCAGGAAAAGGACCAGACGTAATGATGGCGGCTTATGACAGAATCGGTGCGTTAGGTCAACAAGGACACCTAGCAGAGGTAAAACTAGGGAACGAAGCAGATTATGATGAAACAGACAAAGCTCAGGTCACTTACGATGGCAAAATTTACGGAGAACCTGCAGTTATCGAAACGCTGGTACTTTATTACAACAAAGATCTAGTGGAAACAGCACCAACAACATTCAAGGACTTAGAAGCATTAGCAAAAGATGATCGTTTTGCTTTTGAATCTGAATCAGGTAAAAATACCGGCTTCTTAGCGAAATGGACAGACTTCTATTATTCTTATGGCTTATTAGCTGGTTACGGCGGTTACGTGTTCGGTGATAACGGGACAGATCCTTCTGATATTGGTTTGGATAATGCTGGTTCGATTGAAGGGATCACGTATGCAACAAACTGGTTCCAAAATGTATGGCCTAAAGGAATGCAAGACATCAAGAGTGCTGGGGACTTCGTTAGCCAACAATTCATGGATAACAAATCAGCAGCAATCATTGACGGACCTTGGCAAGCACAAACGTATAAAGACAATAAAATGAACTATGGCGTAGCAAAAATCCCAACATTGGACAACGGTGAAGCATATCAACCATTTGGTGGCGGAAAAGGTTGGGTTGCAAGTAATTACTCTAAGAACAAAGAACTTTCTCAAAAATGGTTGGATTATGTGACAAACACAAAGAACCAAGAAAAATTCTTTGAAATGGTCAACGAGATCCCTGCAAACCAAACTGCACGTGAAACAGCAAAATCAAAAAATGACGAGTTGACTACGGCGGTTATTGATCAGTATGAAAATGCGCAAGCAATGCCAAACATCCCTGAAATGGCAGAAGTTTGGACTGGCGCTGAAAACTTGATGTTCGATGCTGCTTCTGGAACGAAGACACCAAAAGAATCTGCAACTGATGCAGTTAAGACAATCAAAGAAGCAATTGAACAAAAATATTAAAATCACCCACTAGATAGTAATAGAGTTTTCCATTAAAAATAGATGTTCCAAGCAAAGCTTTTATCAGAAAGTGTAGAAGTTGTAAAAGAAGCGTTTTGATAGAAGTGAGAAAAAAGAAAACTCTCGAAATAGTTTTTCTTATTTTGAGAGTTTTTGATTTATTGTCAAAAGACAGAGATAACCGTTTGACGAGTTGGATCATTAAGCAGCAATTTTTGTATAGATCAGCAGTATAAGGGGGCATCAAGATGCAACAAGACAAAAATGAAGTCAATGTAAAAAAAGTGACCTTACTATCACTTATCCCCGGCATGGGGCAATTTGCCAATGGACAAAGATTTAAAGGAATTGTCTTTATCGTTATTTTTCTAGCATTCATCATCCAAATGATTTTAGGTGGGTTTCAATCATTGATAGGATTGATCACATTAGGTAGCGTACCGATGGAAGACCATTCTCTATTTATTTTGATTCAAGGAACGCTCCAATTGATCATTACGATCATCTTTTTCATTTTTTATGGATTGAATCTACTAGACGCAAAAAGAGTCGCTACTTTGCGTAAGGAAAATAAAAAAGTAAATCGTACGATGAAGGAAGTCATACATAATGTAGGGGATGAGGGGTTTCCTTATTTACTTACGCTTCCAGCATATCTCTTAATGATTTTTACCATTATTTTTCCCGTATTAGTGACATTGTTCACCGCATTCACAAATTATGATTTCAAGCATATCCCTCCGGCTAGTCTGATTGACTGGGTGGGAGCAAAAAATTTCTTTAGTATCTTTTTCTTAAGCTCTTATCGAAACACATTCCTATCCGTATTCTCTTGGACAGTGATCTGGACACTTTGTGCAACAACGCTCCAAATCACATTAGGGATTTTCACAGCAGTAGTAGCACATCAAAAGTTCATCAAGTTTCGTCGGATCTTTGGGATCATTTTCCTTTTACCATGGGCTGTACCAGCATTTATCACTATCATGAGTTTTTCGAATATTTTCAACGACAGTGTCGGAGCAATCAATACACAGGTCATTCCATTTTTGAATAATCTGCCATTTGTCGACATTAGTGCTATTTCATGGAAAACAGATCCTAATTGGACAAAAGTAGCAATCATCATGGTCCAAGGCTGGCTAGGATTCCCGTATATCTATGTGATGGTTACAGGGATCTTGCAGTCGATTTCGGAGGATCTATATGAAGCAGCAAAAATCGATGGAGCAAATGCTTGGAAACGTTTTTCAAATATCACTTTGCCGGCGATTTTTCTCGTAGCTGCACCAACGTTCATTACTCAATATACAGGAAACTTCAATAACTTCTCAATGATTTATCTGTTTAATAATGGTGGTCCTGGTAGTGTTGGTGGCGGTGCCGGTTCTACAGATATTCTGATCTCATGGATCTATAAATTGACAACAGGAACGTCTCCACAGTATTCCATGGCTTCTGCGATCACGTTGATCATTTCTGCGATCGTTATCTGTGTCTCCTTGCTGGTGTTCAAAAAGACAAATGCGTTCAATATGGAGGACTAAACGATGAAAAAATTTAATTCAAGCGCAAAATTCCAACGAAGAGTTTCTCATTTTTTTACCTATCTATTTCTTATTCTTCTATCGATCATCATTATTTATCCATTGCTGATCACTGCTAGTACGGCATTCAAATCAGGAAATATTGCAGCATTCAGTTTAGATCTATCAAGTGATTGGACACTTGATAATTTTACTCGGTTATTCAGCGAAACGTTATATGGCACATGGTATAAAAATACATTGGTCATTTCGATCTTGACAATGGTTATCCAAGTAACGGTGGTGACATTGGCTGGTTATACGTATAGTCGCTATCGTTTCGTTGGTCGAAAATCAAGTTTGATGTTCTTCTTGGTGATCCAAATGGTTCCGACGATGGCTGCATTGACCGCCTTCTATGTGATGGCATTTCTACTCGGTGCATTAGATCACTATTGGTTCTTGACGATGATCTATATCGGGGGAGGAATCCCAATGAATACCTGGTTGATGAAGGGGTATTTCGATACGGTCCCAATCGATTTAGATGAATCTGCTAAATTAGATGGAGCAGGACATTTCCGTATTTTCTTGCAGATCGTTTTGCCGTTGGTCAAACCGATGCTCGCGGTTCAAGCTTTGTGGGCGTTCATGGGACCATTTGGTGATTTCATGTTAGCAAAATTCTTACTTCGTACACCAGAAAACCAAACAGTCGCTGTAGGATTACAAACGTTCATCTCTGATGTAACGAATCAACGGGTCTCATTATTTGCCGCTGGAGCCATCTTGATCGCGTTGCCGATTTGTTTATTATTCTTCTTTTTACAAAAAAACTTTGTTACAGGATTAACTTCTGGAGGAACAAAAGGATAGAGGTGTTAATATGCAAACATTCCCATTGAATTATTTTTCTGCTTTAATTGGACCTAGGCAGTTGTTTGCAGGAAGAAAACAGCTTTCATGGCTTAACTTCAGTTTGATCTTTCTTTTCTTAGTATCATTGATGGCTGTGCCTGTTACTTTGTTTTATGCCAATCAAGTAAAAGCAATTCCTATGGCACAATTTTTGACAGTTGAATCGCTGATCGATCAGCCAGGAGTCGACCGTTTTTCACAATTAGAAGTAGTAAACGGTGAATTAAAGTCAGCGCCAATGATCATTAGTGAATCGGATGAACTACTTATTGGTACTGATCTATCAAAAGCACAAAAATCAGAAAAAAATGCATTCATCAACTTTGAAAAAAATAATTGGACGATCCAACAAAAAGAAGGGGATACAACCAGAACGTATCAAATGAATTATCTTTCTTCATTTGCCCCTTCTAGTGTGACTACGCCGCAAGAATTTCAACTCTTTCTTGAACAAGCGTTTTATGCCAGCAATCGGCCGACGATCATCCTTTCATATAGCTTGAGTCTTGGGATCATTTTGTTCATCATGACTGCGCTGATCCTATTTGGCGCTGCATTCTTCTTGTGGATGACACGAAAAAGCCGTTTCTCTTCCATTCATACATTTAAAGAGAGTGCGAATCTGATGCTGAATGTGATCGGGGTTGGTTCAATTATTTCCGCTGTAGTAGGGTTGATCCATTTTGATTTTGTACTGATGTTAGGAATCCAATCAACGGTTGCTGTATTGTTGCTTTTATGGATTTTTGCTAAGACTGGATTTAAAGATGATCCGATCAAGTGACGACCATCTTGAATTATGAGAGAATGTATGCGAAAAAAATGAAAATTTAACGTGTTTTGAGAAAAATTTCTGAAAAAAAGAGACCTTCTTAGTTGATTCTTTTAATTATTAGTATTAACGTTATAGGGTAGTTTTTTTAAGGAGGAAAATCATGTTAGAGAAGACTTTATACAATCAATTATTTTCACATTCTTTCTCACTTCCAGTTGAAGTTACTTATTGGGATGGTACGAAAAAACAATACGGAGATACGGGTAATCCTCCCCAAATCAAAATCAATATCCACGAAGAAATCCCTATGAAAGAGATCACCAATAATGCATCTCTTGCGTTAGGTGAAGCTTATATGGATCATCGCATCGAGATTGAGGGAAGTATCCAAGCATTGATCAATGATGCTTATCAACAAGCAAATAGTTTTTTACGAGGAAAAGATTATCTAAAATGGCTTCCTAAAAAAGAGAAGCATACCAAGCAACAAAACAAAGAAGATATCCACTCTCATTATGATCTAGGAAATGATTTTTATGAAATGTGGCTTGACCCTACATTGACTTACTCTTGTGCATACTTCGAAACTCCAGAAGATACGCTTGAACAAGCACAAATCAATAAAGTACACCATATACTAGACAAATTGTTCATTAAAGAAAATGAAACATTACTTGATATCGGTTGTGGCTGGGGAACACTGATGTTTACTGCAGCGAAAGAGTATAACTTGAAAACGACGGGTATCACATTAAGTGAAGAACAATATAACCATATCACTAAAAAAATCAAAGAAGAACATCTTGAAGATCAATGCCGTGTCCTACTCATGGACTACCGCGAGCTTAAAGGCGAAACATTTGATCATATTACCAGTGTAGGGATGTTCGAACATGTCGGTTCTGATAATCTTGAAGGTTATTTCAAAGTAGTGAAAAACTTATTGAATCCTAAAGGAACCGCGTTGATCCATGGAATCAGTCGTCAACAAGGTGGCGCAACAAATGCTTGGATCAATAAATATATTTTCCCTGGTGGTTATGTTCCGGGTGTCACTGAATTAGTCGATAATATCACTAAAAACGATCTTCAATTGATCGATTTGGAAAGCTTACGCCGTGACTATCAATTAACACTAGAACATTGGACGAAAAATTTCCACGCGGTGCAAGACAAAGTCACTGAAAAAATGGGTGATTCTTTCTACCGAATGTGGGATATGTATTTGCAAGCTTGTGCAGCTTCCTTTGAATCAAGCAATATTGATGTAATCCAATATCTATTAGTTCAACCAGGTAACAATGATATTCCAATGCACCGTGCATAATAGTAGAAAATAGCAAGAGAAATGAATGCCTCTCAAAAGTTAGAACCAACTTTTGAGAGGCATTTTTGATTTTTTTGCTGTTTTTTTTATTTAAAAGAACAAATAGTATAAAAATGACTTTTACTTTTTTTTTCTGTATACTGAAAGAAACCGGATTATTTATGAAAGAAGGGATATGAAAAAATGAAAACAAAAGTTATTTATTGTGGGTTATTTTCTTTATTTCTACTTGCAGGTTGCCAGCAGACAAAGTCTGAGAACTCATCTGTAAGTCAAACGACAGCTACTACTATGACAACTAAGACAAGCGATACAACAAGTACAGGAACTTCTGCTAAAGAAAGCAGTCAAAGTAGTACAGGAAATGAGACAAACCAAGTGATCAAAGTTTCTGTCACAAAAGCAATTGAACTTTTCCAAAATAAATACCCAGATGCTGCAGTGACGAGTTTAGAATTGGATAGTGATTGGGGAAGCTATTTTTACAAGATCGAGGGTGCCGATGTCCAAAATGAATATGAAGTAAAAATCGATGCCAATACAGAAAATCTGGAAGCTCAAACGCCTGAAAAACTCGACCCAGAGGACAGCCAAAAGAAAGAAGAAGATGCTTTAGATACAACGAATTTGTTGTCAACGGAGGAAGCTGCTCAAAAAGCAGTTGAAAAAGTTGGTGGAGGTACAGCAACTGACTGGGATCTGGATAAAGATTTAGGAACCACTTACTGGGAAGTAAAAGTCGAAAATGGGAAACAAACAACGAAGGTGAAATTAAATAGTCAAACAGGTGAGGTTCTTTCCACAGAAACAGAGGATTGATTTTTATCAACTCTTAGTTGCATTTTTTAGAGAGAATGATACACTGGAAAAAATGATTTATCAAAGGAGAGAATAACTTGACGCTAGAAACGACTTTTTTCAATCACACTTTTGCAAATCCTTTTATGAATGCTTCGGGTGTCCACTGTATGACTGTCAGTGAATTGGCTGAATTGGACCGTTCATCCGCAGGAGCTTTTATTACTAAGAGTTGTACACTCACAGAACGTTCCGGCAATCCAGAACCACGTTACTTTGACGTTCCACTAGGCAGTATCAACTCCATGGGATTACCAAATCTTGGCTTTTCTTATTATCTTGACTACGCATTAGCTTATGAGAAAGAAAATGAAGGGAAACAGCCCTTATTCTTTTCGATTGCGGGTATGAGCGCAGCTGAAAACTTAGAGATGCTGACGATGATTGAAAATAGTGCGTTCAAAGGAATCACAGAGTTAAATCTTTCTTGTCCCAATGTTCCAGGAAAACCTCAGTTGGCATATGATTTTGACGCTACATTCGATTTATTGAAACAAGTCTTTGCTCGCTTCACGAAACCATTAGGAATCAAACTTCCTCCGTATTTTGATTTCGCACATTTTGATCAAATGGCAGCGATCTTGAATCAATTTCCGTTGACTTATGTCAATTCGATCAACAGTATCGGGAATGGATTATATATCGATCCGAAAAGTGATTCAGTGGTCATCAAACCAAAAGACGGTTTTGGTGGATTAGGCGGCGAGTATGTAAAACCAACTGCGTTAGCCAATGTTCGAGCGTTTTATACACGATTGAACCCTGAAATCAAAATTATCGGTACAGGGGGTATCCGTAATGGGCAGGATGCCTATGAGCATCTCCTATGTGGCGCCACGATGCTGCAGATCGGCACTGAACTCCATAAAGAAGGCTCAGCGATTTTTGACCGTATCACAAAAGAGTTAGCTGCAATCATGGAAGAAAAAGGCTATGATTCGATTGCTGAGTTTCGTGGAAAACTGAAAACGATGAATGAATGAAACGAATGATGTGATGCGAGTTTTAAAAATCAATTACAGTGAAAATGGATTTTTAAACTCGCATTTTTTTGTTGTAAATTTTGTTTATCTATTGAACAAAGTGAAAGCTATATAAAATCAATCAAAAATAGCCTGTCGCTCTCTTGATTCAAATGCTATATATCATTTGTGCATATTTAGTTGTTCCAGTGGAAGAATTACTTAGTGGGCTAAAAAAAAGTACAAATTAAAGAAATTAATAAAGAATTTGTAGTTTTTACTGTTGAACAGCTTGCAAATATTTTTGCTATGTTGAAATATTTGTAGGAAGCATGGATAAATGATAGTTTATTTTTCATGTTTCTTTTTGATACTATGATTGTGCGAAGCGATATCAATTTTTACCAATGAAACACAAAGAGGCTGGGACAGAAGTGTTTAACTCCGAGAAATAAGAAAAAATTAACGAAAATTGCTTTTCAAATTTTTGTGAATTTCGGCTTATTTAAGAAGGAGTTACTTCTGCTCCCACCGTTTATTCGTTTTTAAAGAAAGAGACAAAAGCGTTCCTAGCTTTTGTCTCTTTTTTTATGGTCTTCTAGAGATAAAGGCTTCCTTAGCTGTCGAGAGGATTTGATCCTATAAAAAGTTTTCTTTGACAACTAACAAACAAAAACATATATTCATAGTTTATGGGGGGACCCCCATAAACTATTTTGGAGGTTATCATATGTCACATTTGATCGAACACCATAATGAAGAGTTGATCAAACGCTTGAATAAAATCGAAGGACAAGTAGTGGGTATCAAGAAAATGGTCAACTCGAATAAAGATTACGCTGATATTTTGATCCAATTGAATTCCGCGCGATCAGCGATTCAAAAAATAAGCCAGATTCTTTTAGAAGCTCAAGCCGATCATTCATTGATGCATGTAAGTGAGGGTGCTGATTTATTGGAAGAGATGAACAATTTAAAACGTGTGATTACCTAGTATAATAAGATGAATTGAGTGATGGATGATGGAGATAAGAGAGTCAGGATCAAATATTAAAAGAAAATTGATCAATCTGGCGCTTCCTGCCACGATCGAAAATATATTGGAAACCTCTGTTGGATTCATCGATTCTTTGATGGTCGCACAGATCGGTTTGTTTGCTGTGGCAGGGATAGGTATAGCCAATGCAATATTAAATGTTTATATTGCTGTATTTATTGCTTTAGGGATCGGCGCATCTTCCTTGATTTCTAGAAATATCGGAGCGAGAGATAGTGAAAAAGCAATATTGATTGCTAAACAGTCATTATTGTTAGCAATTGTTTCAGGTCTATTCTTAGGTCTAGTAAGTTTTCTGATAGGACCGCAGCTGTTGGATTTAATGGGTGCGACAAAACAGACCTTTGACTATGCGTTACAATTTTTCAGTATTGTAGGTGGCGGATCAATCGCTATTGCCACGATGATTTTATTGGGAAGTATGTTACGAGCAATCGGTGATACGAAATCCCCGATGAAAATCGGTTTTATCACTAATATTCTGAATATCTTCCTCGACTACATATTGATTTTTGGGTTAGGACCGATACCGGCTTTTGGTGTAGTGGGAACAGCTATCGGCACGCTGATTGCAAGAGTCTTAGGAACTATTTTATTGTATCGAAAAGTGCAATCCTCCGTTCTAGCTTTTCCTTTCAGGTCACTATTCCAATGCAGCAATTATCAGGAATTGCTAAAGCTCTCATTTCCTGCGGCTTTAGAACGCTTGGTTATGCGCTTAGGACAAGTATTGTATTTTGGTTTGATCGTAGCCATTGGTGCTAAAACTTATTCAGCCCATTCGATTGCAGGAAGCATTGAAAGTTTTGTCTATATGCCAGCGTATGGATTAGCTACCGCAGCCGCAACTTTAGCAGGAAACAGTATTGGAAAAAAAGAGTATGAAGAAACGAAACGTGTGGCTTTTTATGCTGTTAAATACGGGGGCATTGTATTAAGTATACTAGGTATAGGATTGTTTTTTGGCACATCCTATATTGCACCTTGGTTTACAACCGACACTGAGGCAATCAAGCAAATCACTATTGCGCTTAGAATCGATGCATTCAATCAACCAGGATTAGCTATCAGCTTGATATTGGCTGGTGTGTTACAAGGAATGGGAGATACCAAAACGCCTCTCTACAGCACGGCCTTCGGGATGTGGGTCACACGAGTTTTAGGTGTGCTATTGTTGGGGAAAGTATTGAATCTAGGAATTGCAGGTGTGTGGGTAGCGATTGGGATTGATTTATACGTACGCTCGCTTTTTTTAACTTATCGTTTTAAACGAAATATCCGAATGTTAAAGAAGAATCAAATGCCTTCGCTATAAAAAATTGGTGTCAAGTAGAAAATAGGAATAAGACACACTAGTTTGCAAACGAAATCATTGTACAATTAGAAGGGTTATGGGAAAATAATATAAAAGGAGTGATACACTTGAAAGATGGAATTGAACTAGCAAGGCAACTGAAAAGCAAACAGTTGAGTCATGAGGAATTAATGGCAGATATCATAAAAAAAGTCAATGAGAAAAATCCTTCACTAAATGCTCTAGTCACTTTTGAGCCTGAGAAGATACTGGATGAGAAGAGACAATTCAATGAAAAATCAGACCATCCGCTACATGGTGTACCATTCCCGCTGAAAATGCTTGGTCAAGAGAAAAAAGGCTGGCTGGCAACTTTTGGCTCCAGTTTATTTCAAACACAACGAGCATCAAAAAATTCCAACTTTGTCAATCAAGTGGAATCTATCGGACTTATGCCATTAGGACAAACAAATTCACCAGAATTTGGCTTTAAAAATGTCACCGATGCTCAGATCTATGGTCCAGCTAGAAATCCTTGGAATACAGATTATTCACCTGGTGGCTCAAGTGGTGGTGCAGCAGCAGTTGTCGCTTCTGGTATCCTACCATTGGCTGGTGCCAGCGATGGAGGAGGATCGATTCGGATTCCAGCGTCTTTTTGCGGACTTATCGGGTTAAAGCCTTCCAGAGGAACGATGCCTGTAGGTCCACAAGCTTGGCGAGGGTGGCAAGGTGCGGCAATTGATTTTGGCTTAACCGTTTCGATGAGAGATACAAAAGCGTTGTTTACGGGACTACGAGGAATACACACTGGTGCTCCTTATCAAGTAGCGCCAGCAGAATGGCAAACTCATGAAAAGAAAAAACACTTGAAAATCGCTGTTTGTACTGCATCACCGATTGGATCAGCTATCAGTGAAGAAGCAAAGCAAGCTGTAGCGAACGCAGTGCTATTTTTAGAACAACAAGGACATGAAGTAATCGAGATCAACTATCCATTGGATGGACGTCGGCTTATCCAATCGTATTATCAAATGAATGGAGCAGAGACCGCGGCGATGATCCAGTCTATCGAGGATGGTTTAGGTCGACAAGTCCGACAAACAGAACTTGAACCGATTTCTTGGACATTATTACAGTATGGAAATAAAGTATCAGCGTCTACTTATATTCGTTCATTGCATGTTTGGGATCATGCAGCTATAACAATGGAAGAATTATTCCAAGAGATAGATCTGTTTCTTTCCCCAACCACTGCCTTTTCTGCTCCTGAAGTAGCAAGAGATCTCCAAAGTGATGCGATTCGAGAAAAAATTGCAAATATCCAAGAATACAATGAAAAAGAAAGCTTAGAAGTCATCTCAGAGATGTTTGAAGAGAGCTTACAACTCACACCATATACGCAACTAGCAAACTTGACCGGTCAGCCAGCAATTAGTTTACCAACACATCTGACGAAAGACTCTTTACCACTGGGTATCCAATTCATGGCAGCTAGAGGAAGAGAAGACTTGCTGTTTCAGATAGGTGAGTTATTTGAGGAACATGGAAAATTCCATTTACCACCTAGCTATCGGTAATAATGCAAGAATGAAAGAAAAGACGCAATAGATAAAAAAGAACTAGCACTGTAACTCTAAGTAAAATCGATTGAAAGACGGGAACAAAAGTCACCGCTTGAGGCACTTTGTTCCCGTCTTTTTTACTATTTATATCTTATATCCAGATAGATTTTTTCTTTGATTTAAGATACAATAAAAAAAGCGAAAATACGTTCGGAGGTGGGGGTCTTGAAAACTCCTTTGACAATCGAAATGGAATCTTCTCTTTATCAATATTGTATCGAACAAGGTGGGATCGTCGTAGAAGAGGTAATCATGCCAGAAGATCAAGGAATCGTAGATACATTAAGTTGTCTGACAAAATTCGATGGCAGTAGAGAATGGCGTTGTTATGAATTAAAAGTAACGAAGGCTGATTTCCGTTCAACGGCAAAATTATCTTTTGTCGGCCACTATAATTATTTTGTGTTACCAAGCACGCTTTACGAAGATGTCAAAGATAAAATCCCCACAGACATCGGGGTGTTAGTCTATCGTCCCTATGCGTTAGAGGAAGAAATGCCCGCTTCAGGAACTTTTTTTATTGCAAAAAAAGCAAGAAAAAGAGAGCTTGGTGTGGCAGAGGAGGCATTGACGAATCGTTTCATGGCTTCATTATTCCGAGAAGTAAGAAAAGCGAAACAAATGAAACGCGGCGTGAAGTATTTTCCAACGGATCAATTATATAAAGAATTGAAAAAGCGCTCTGCTAGTCAAAATCCTTTTGCTAAAGAACGGTATTATGAACGTTTTATTGAAGAAACGGAAAATCAAGCGATCCAAGATTTGAAAGAAGAAGTCTATGCCTTACAACAAGACTATGAATATCTACGTCAACAAAAACAAGTCAAGCGTTTACCGACGGAACCATTGGAGTGATAAATCATGTATTATCCCTACTTAAGAGGGAAACAATTCGATCTACTGGCACTCAAAGAAAGTGTGAATCGAGGGCTTCTTTCGAAGAGGATAGAGCCGATCATTGAACCGGTTCGTGATTCGGCTACATTAAAAGGAGTCGTTGAATTATTCCAGAAAAAAAAGCATCCTTTGACGATCATCGATAACCCGCAAGTAGGACAATTTAAACTATTTGACCAACATCTGCATACATGGGAGGTTCTCAAAGATAGTTCATTACGTAATGCATCGATCATTACACCAGAAAACTATGAAAAGATCATCGATCATCCACCTGATATGATTATCTTTGATGGACAACACCAACCACGGGAGACACAAATTTGGAAAGCTCTAGCGAACACACATGCACAGTTTCTGATTCCAGATAATAGCCGTATTCGTATTTGGCTGCCTGAAAATAAAATCGTGATCAAAGAATCGTTTAAAACAAGAAAACATGTGGAAGCCTATGGTGAAAAAATAGATGATTTCTTTAGCGATGGTTATCTCTTTTTTCGAGAAGATGGCTATATTGGCTTCTCTGATTTTACTATCGAAGGGAGTCACTACTTTGACAAAGGTTTTCTCAGCCGAGCTTTAGCTTTGCATGTGACGTATGTTGATGCCTATGGAAATTTGCGGGTGAAACACTTTGTTTCTGATACCAATGAATCTGCAAAAGACCAAGCGTTGAAATTTTTTGAAGCGGCGGAAAAACTAGAAAGATGGGTCATGAGGAATCATAATCAGCTAGTGATTACAGAAGGACTCTTAGAGTTATTGATGATTTACCATCAACAGAAGTTTCCAGGGCTAGGTGTACTAAAAAAATGGACATTGTTGCATCATTTAGAATTGATCAGTCAATTATTGGATCGTCCTGATTCTTACTTTAGGAATGACAAGAGGGTAGAAGCACTTTATTCCATCGTTGAGGAAAAGTAAAAAATTATCGCTAGGAAAACAGCCTAAACAAAAACAGTTGCTAGTAAGGCATCTTTTTTGTTTAGGCTGTTTACATGTTTTTTTGATAATTGTGACAGGAACTTTTTTGCTTCATGAAACTGATGCTATTTGAGTTGTGCATAAAATTGGGTGACTGCATCTGAAAGGTTCCCGTCATTCGTCAAGCGAATCAATTGTGGCAGTTTTTGTAACGCGGTCAATTCTTCCAGATCTTTTTGGAATAACGTAAGTCGTTGGTTTATCTGTGTGTCGGAGTCGCCGCGACTTCGCAAGCGCTCTTCCAATTTTGTGTGAGAGATCGTGACGAAGACCGGTTGGATCTTTTCACCAAAAATAGCATGAACTGCCCAAAAACCTGGTGCTGTCAAAATCGTGTAGCAATCATCCTGTGCCAGCTTTTGTGTGATTTCCTCTTTGCTAGATCCATATTTGTTTCCAGCGTATTCATCCCATTCAACAAATGCACGATCATTGATCATCTGATTGAATTCTTCTGGAGAAACAAAATAATAATCTTTTTGATCTTGTTCCCCAGTTCGTGGTAGTCGAGTGGTATAGGTGATGATTTTTTGGTCTTGACGAAAAAGTTTTTCGGCGATCGAAGTTTTTCCTGAACCTGAAGGACCGATAAAAACATAACATTTATTCATCTTTCTACGCTCCTCACGCTTGTAGATAATCCTTGTAATGATTGATACTCCTTAACAAAAATTGCATTTCTAAAAATCGACAGTGCGTATTTTCAGAAAATGCAATTGAATGGTTGTTTATTATACTAATAGACCTGTGACGATAGCACTTAAAAAGCTGACTAAAGTTGCTGTTAATAGGATTTTCAGCCCATGTTTAGCAACTAGATTTCCTTTTTCTTCATTTAATCCTTTCATGGCACCAGAAATGATCCCAATAGAAGAGAAGTTGGCAAAGGAAACTAGGAATACAGAAATGATTGCTGTAGTCCGTTCAGTGAACTGGAAGTTGCCTTTTGCTAATTCAGTCATCGCAACGAATTCATTCGTTACTAATTTAGTTGCCATCAGACTTCCAGCATCAACAGCTTCGTTCCAAGGTATGCCACTGATAAATGCGAATGGAGCAAAGATGTACCCAAGAATTTCTTGGAAAGTCACCCCGAATATCCCACTAAAAATCGCGTTGATCATGGCAATCAATGCCACAAAACCGATCAGCATCGCCGCAACGGTAATTGCTACGTGGAAGCCATCTAGAATATATTCACCCAACATTTGGAAGAAGGTTTGTTCTTTGTCTTCTTCGATGATCAGCTCATCTTCTTTTTCATCTAACTGGTAAGGATTGACAATCGATGCCAGAATATATCCACCGAATAAATTCAACACAAGAGCAGTGATCACATACTTTGAGTTGATCAGTGCCATATATGAACCCACGATGGACATGGAAACAGTGGACATCGCAGAAACACTCATGGTGAACAAACGCTTTTCAGATAAAAATGGTAATTCTTTTTTGATGGAAATAAAGACTTCAGATTGTCCTAAGATGGCAGAAGCGACACCATTGTATGATTCAAGTTTGCCCATGCCATTGATTTTACTTAGACCTAACCCAACGCCTTTCATAAATAGGGGGAGGATCTTGATATAACGTAAGATTCCAATGATTGCAGAAATAAACACGATAGGCATCAAAACAGTTAAGAAGAATGGTGCACTCCCTTTATTTGCTACCCCTGCAAAGACGAAGTTTACCCCTTCGCCAGCAAAGGCTAATAGCTGTTCAAATAGTTTTGCCAGTAACGAAACAACAGTCGTACCGAACGTGGTTCTCAATAATACGAAACCGAATACCAATTGTAAGACGAACATCACCAACAATGGTTTCATTTTGATTGCTCTTTTGTCTGTACTAATCAATAAGGCAATCCCAAAAATAAAAATCAAACCGATAATTCCTAAAATATGACTCAAAAAATCACTCCTAATCAAAATTCCGTTTAATTTTACCTGTTTTACGCTTAAATTACTAATTTTTCTGTTCAATTTTCATCTGTTTTTTAGAGTGAAACGTATACATGAGAAAATCAGGACCTTTACAAAATAAAAACTCTTAAAAGTTTCTTCGAGTATGTCCTTTATTAGCAACATGACACAAAACTTTTAAGAGTTTTTTACGGATTCCATTCTCTGGACTCGAATTATTGATAGTATAGATTTTCAGAAGGGAAGAGTGGTGCGCTAGTGATATCGATTCCTAATTGTTTTAATGTTTGTTCATCATTTTTATTGACCATCACTGTTGAATGGGCTTGGGCGCCATCTAGTTCTGCAAGTTTTTCATAGGCAACTTGTGCGATTGGATTTGTTACAGCGCTGATGGATAGAGCAATCAATACTTCATTCAAACTTAGGGTATCCACAGAAGAATGAAGTGCAGTTGATTTCATTCCTTGGATTGTTTCCAAAACAAGTGGTGAAAGCAACGGAATATCATCAGCGATATGTGCCAAATGTTTTACTGCATTCAAGATGACTGCAGCCGAAGCATCCATCAATGAGCTGGTGCGTCCGGTAATGATTACTTCATTCGGCAATTGGATCGCAATGACGGCTACAGGGTCTTTCGTAGGGCTTTGGATCGTTTTGGCATAATCGTGTGCGGGCATCACAACTTTACGATCTTCAGGACGCAGGCCAACTTCTTCCATGATCAATTTGATTCGATTAACTGCTTCTTCATCGATCAAGCCCTTTTTGAAATCACATTCTGTTTGGAAATAACGACGGATGATTTCTTGTCTCGATGCTTCTTGGACTACCGCATCATCTACGATCCCGAAACCAACACGGTTCACACCCATATCTGTTGGCGATAAGTAAACAGATTCTTTCCCTGTGATTTTTTCAATGATTCGTTTGATCACAGGGAAAGTTTCAATATCCCGATTGTAATTGACGGCTATTTTGTTATACGCATCAAAATGGAAAGAGTCGATCATGTTGACATCTTTCAAGTCAACTGTTGCTGCTTCATAGGCGATATTCAATGGATGCTTCAATGGAACATTCCATACAGGGAAAGTTTCAAATTTTGAGTACCCGGCGGCATGGCCTTTTTGACTTTCATGATATAACTGATTCAAACAAGTTGCTAATTTTCCGCTACCGGGACCAGGAGCAGTAACGACAACGATTGGTTTAGTCGTTTCAATATAGTCATTTTTTCCAAAGCCGTCTTCTGAAACGATTTTTTCCACATTTACAGGATAATCCTCGATTTCAGCATGTTTATAGACTTTGATGTTACGTCTTTCAAGTTTATTGATAAATACTTTTGTTGCTGGTTGACCATTATAACGAGTGATCACGACGCTGTTGATGGATAAGCCGTAGCCACGGAGTTCATCGATCAATCGCAAGATATCCATATCGTAAGTGATACCATAATCTCCACGGATCTTGTTGCGTTCGATATCTCCTGCGTATACGCAGATCAAAATTTCTGCTTGATCTTTCAATTTTTGTAACAGTTTGATTTTTGCATCTTCCTCAAAGCCAGGCAATACACGTTTGGCATGTTTGTCATCTACCAATTTTCCGCCAAATTCTAAATACAATTTATCATAGTGATTTACTCGTTCTAAAATATATGCAGACTGTTCTTCAATATATTTCTCTGAATCAAAACCGATTTTTTTCACTAGTTTCCCTCCTTAAGTACTAAAGCATTTTTTCATTTTTTTTCGATTTCGTCAACTACCAAAGGGCAACTTGCGAAAAGTATACCTAATTTAGCAAAAACTTGCTTGTCTAGTAAAACATTCATTGGTATGATAGTGAGTGATAAGGAAGGTGTCACATGAAAAAAAGACAGAAAAAGAAAAACGCATATAAACAATATATTCGTTCTATTTTTACCGGTTATGAAAAAATGCTAGAAAATACTGAATTAGAAGAATTGAAATTTTCTTATTTGAATGAAGAAACACTTTTAACTCGTGATGAGAATCAGCGTATCCACTTCACAACCAGAGATCTGCCTAATAAATAAAAACTTTCATTAGTGCGAAAGAGTGGGACAACTCCCGCTCTTTCGTTTTACTTTTACCTTGTAGCAAGTCAAGAAAACTGAACGTACAGCAAAACAAAATGAATTTTACATAGGAGAAGATGCCCGTTGTAACAATTTTTTCTATAAAATGGTACTATTGAAGTATCTATACAGAGTTTTTTTAAGAATGTAAGGAGGTAAGTAGGATGAAGGAATCCAATCCAATCGAACCACAAGAAACGATTGATCAGAATGAAGAAGGAGCTTCTTTTTACGATATCAAAGAAAAAGCAAGTACCAATCTTTCTCAGCTATTAGAAGCATTACAAGCCTTTGAAAAAGCTGTTAGGGAAGAAAACATTCCAGAGATCTATCAGTTATACAATAGTGAATTAACGGAAGAACTGAAAAAAAGTTCAAATGAAAATCATGAAATCGATCAGTTATTGATGCGAAAAATCCATGATCGTTTTATTCAAGAATTTCCTTTTATGGAATTAGTCGAAACGATTTCCCCAACCATGAGCTATTATAAGATTGGCTCCTATTATCATGAAAGACCAACGATTGGGATCGATGCAAGTTTACCAGAGATTTTTGTCCTACCAAAAATCGATGAGGAGTGGGGCTTTTATGCCACACAACAACCGAATGATTTTAGCAAACAGATCAATGAACTGGATGCCAAGGTGATCACGGCTAAGGCGGAGATCGAAAGACTAGATGAAGAACTAAAAGAAATCAATCGCAAAATCACTAGTTTAGATGATAATAAAGGCTTCTTGAACCGTAAAAAGATTGAAGAGGAAATTCAAGATCTAGAGAAACAAAAACAAATTTTATCAAATGAAAAATTAGGCTGGCTACCTTATATAGAAGAACCTGAAAAAATCCAGCAACAAAAAGAAATACTATTAAAAGAAGCAAAGTCAGACCAAGTTCGAGCGGCAATCGTCGAAAAAGAGCAACGTCAAATCAAGCGTTTCTTTGGTGGAAAAGAAGGATTCAGCCAAGCTATCCACCACTTTTTGATGACTTATCTAGGTAGTGAAAATCCTGAACCAACGTTTCAAGAGGGAGGGCCTGAGGAATGAGCCATAAGGATGAAACAAGAACAATAGAACAAGAAAATGAAGCAATCGAATCGCTAGATGGACTGGCTGAACAAGAAAATGAAGAAACAGAAGAAGCTGCTCCTGAGGTAGAAACAGAATCAATTACCGAAGTTACTGAAGAGAATGAGCCAGTAGAAGAACGTAAACCCACGGTCGATGAAAATCAACTTTACCTTGATAGCAAAGAAAAAGACCATCTGGATATTGTGAGTATGATCGAAACAGCAGAGATAGAATTAGCAGATCTGCGTTTACGGAAATATCTGATTGAAGCAGATTTCTCAGGATTACTAGATTCTTTTGACCGTTATTTACTTAAAGATGAGCCGATTTCACCAATTGGAAAGACAAGCTTGATTGAGTACTTTACTTATGAATTGTTGAAACCCCTGAACGACATTGGGTTAGAGTTATCGACCACTACCTATGATCGTTGGGAAACCAGACATTTCTCCATCAATTATAGTTTAGATGAGCAAAATCATTTGATCTTTTCTTTTGTTCTACCTACAATCGACCAACGCTACCAAGTAGAATCGATCAATTTATTAGAAGTGATCCCAGAAACGATGGAAGTCACCGTTCAGGATGATCGGGTGTTATCACTGATCCGTTACTGGTCAGTCGATCGGGTCTTTTCTGCAGGACAGATCACGATTTTCAATCACAAGCTGAACCAGCTTTTAGCACACGCAAGAAAACTAGGCTTCATTGTGAATCAAACATTGCTTGATAACACTAAACCACTTCACTTAAATCTACAGAGTGAATTTGAATTTAGCGAATCAGTATTGGATGATATCTTCATTGTTGCAATGAAGAATCCACAGTATGATTTCGAAAAATTGACCGAGGAAAAATTCAAAGTTCTGTTAGACAAAGGTCAATCGTTGACGATCACGAAGAACGAACAGAATCAAACGGGATTGACGATCTCATCTGGCGATTACCATCGATCTGTCATTGATTTCTTTATCAATTATGAATTTTTAGTACCACTGATGGTTCGCAAGAACTAGGTGCTTGAGTTAGAAACATGTGACGGTCAGATTATCGACCGTCACATGTTTTTTTGTTCCGTATAAATAAGCGAAAGGGGAGCTGCCCAAAAATGACGACCAAAAAAATAGCTCAATTGAGTCTGCTATCTGCAGCATGTGTGGTTGGCAGGATCATTTTTCAATTGATTCCCAATGTCCAACCGATGACGGCGATTTTTCTTTTTGTCGTACTGTACTTTGGTCTACAAGATGCATTGCTTGTCATGACACTATCGCTCCTTTTAAGTAATCTTTATTTTGGGATTGGCCCATGGATGATTGGGCAATGGATTAGTTTTAGTCTGGTTTTAGCTCTTTTTTGGTTTGTACAAACACATATCAAACGAGAAAAAAAATGGTTGACGGGTAGTTGCTTTTTTTTAGCAGGTTTATTCTTTGGCTTGTTCATGACGATTTTTGATAGTATACTTTATCAGTTAACGAATCCTTTTGTATACTATATCCAAGGACTCAGTTTTGATCTGTTCCATGCGACGGGAAATCTGGTGTTTTTTCTACTTGCCTTACCCGTCATTGAACGGTTTGATCGATTAAATGGGAGGAAAAAATGAAAAAAATCTATTGGTTCAGTCTTGTCGGCTGTATTCTTTTGTTGATGAGTGGCTGCACAACTGTTGATTCATCCAAAGAGGAAAATCAGCAATCTAAGACGGAACAGACACAACAAAAACAGCAAACAACGACTATCATTATCAAGGAAGAGGGTAAACAGCTTTCAAGTAAAACAGTGTCTTTTAAGACGGGTGACAACCTTTTGACTGTTTTAAAAGAAAATTTTGCTATTGAAGAAGAGCAGGGATTCATTACCTCTATTGACGGCCACAAACAAGACAAACAGAAACAAAAATATTGGACATTCACGATTGATGGAAAAAGTGCAACGAAAGGCGCAAAGGAGATTGTGCTAAAGAAAAATCAACAGATTGTATTTGATTTAGCAAAAATCTAAGCATTTGTAGTCGTACCAACAAGAAAAGGAAATGAGCGTGGGACAAAAGTAAGAAACACTTTTGTCTCATTCTTTAAAAAAGAATAAACGATGGGAGCAGAAGCAACCCCTTCTTAAATAAGCCGAAATTCACAAAAATTTGAAAAGCAATTTTCGTGAATTTCTTCTTATTTCTCGGAGTTAAACACTTCTTTCCCAGCCTCTGTTAGAAGAAAGAAGGAAAATCGATGGAAAATTTAAAAAAAAGCGGAATGTTTTCAGTGATTGCTGCACTAGGAGCGAATATCCTAGTGGCCATCAGTAAATTTATCGGCTATGCAATCAGCGGAAGTGCAGCAATGCTAAATGAAAGTATCCATAGTATTGTAGATTGTAGCAATCAGATCTTATTACTTTTTGGAGATAAACGGACAAGCCGCGGGCAAAGCGAACTGCATCAATTTGGCGAAGGGCGAGCAAAATACTTTTTTAGTACGATCGTAGCAATGATGCTTTTCTTCGGTGGTGGTGCGCTTGGTGTGATGGAAGCTTTTGAAAAACTGACACATCCTTCCCATGAAGTTGGTAATCCATTAATCGTAATTATCATTTTACTTTTCGGCTTGGCAATCGAGGGTAGTTCTTTACGTATTGCGATGAAGGAAATCCATGAGTTGAACACTGAAAAGTTATCGACACTTAAATTTTTACGAGAGAGCCGCCATAGTGAAATCTTGATTATTTTCACGGAAGATTTCTGTGCAGTGATTGGTTTAATCCTTGCTTTGCTTGGAACGATCTTAACGATGGTTACTGGTATTGCAGAATTTGATGCAATCAGTGGCATGTTGATCGGCTTACTTTTGATGGGGGCAGCCATTTTCTTGGCAAAAGAATTTTACAGTTTGATCATTGGAGAAAGTGTTACTGCTAGTGACTTGCTGAAAATCAAAAAAGCTTTTGAACGACCTGAAGTATCCCATTTGATTGATGTCAAAACGGTTCACTTAGGCCCAACTGAAATACTAGTAGCCGCTAAGATCGATATTTTTGAATCAAGCGAAAGTGAAGCTTACAGGATCGTCAATGAGATCGAACGATCGATCCGCCAGTCTCTAGTAGATAAAAAAGTGTATATTTACATCGAAACGGATAAGTATGATCCAAATTATCAACGGATTCAATAAGAACCCTTGGGGATTTTCACAGTATTATTTATGTGGAAATCCCTAGATTTTTGATGCAATATTTCAGGAATTAGTCGAAAAATGAGAAAAAAATAATTTTGTTTTTAGATAAAACGGCTACATTTTCGTTTTTTTATGTTACAATGAACCCGCTGTTTATTTGTTGTAATTGAAGGAGACATTTTTGATGGATAAAAAGAAAAGTGCGCCATGGCTTCAGTCTTTGCACGCAGTAATGCCACTTTGTTTAAGTTATATCCCGGTTGGATTGGCTTGTGGAGTGCTATTACAAAAAGTTGGCTTTGATCCAATTTTAGCTGGACTGCTGTCTATTTTGGTTTTTTCTGGCGGGGCGCAATTTTTAGTTGCTTCGATGCTTACAACACAAGCATCTTTTGCAACCACACTTTTGATGGTATTTTTCTTGGAATTACGCTATACATTGTTAGGATCAAGTCTTTCCGGATTTATGAAAAAAGAGAAAAAACGTTTTTTAGCTGTTTTTTCACAGTCTTTAAATGATGAAAATTACGCAGTCAATTATTTGAAATATTCAACTGATCCTACATGGAACAAGCAAAAAGCGTTATATGTAAATTGGTTTTCAATGGCTTCTTGGGCAGGGAGTAACATGATTGGAAACTTTTTTGGGTCAGTCATTCGTGTTGATGCAGATCTTGTTCACTTTGCTTTGACAGCAATGTTTATCTTTATGTTCGTGATGCAGATGAAAAATGCGCTGCTGATTTTGACAGGCGTCCTTTCAGGTGTTTTAGGTGTCATCTTCATGGTACTTTTCCAAAATACGTTTGGATTGATCGCTGCGACGATCATTGCTTCTTTAGCTGGATTTGGTCTGGAAAAAGCATTTAAGAAAGAAAAAGCGAAGAAGCTAAAGAGACTAAAGAATCGTGGCAAACATGTCAACGAACCGCTTTTCAATTTCCCAGATCAGGAGGTCAATCATCGTGACTAAGACGTATCTGTTACTTTTAGTATTAAGCTTGTTCGTGGTAGCCTATGTTCCTAGGCTGTTCCCGATGCTTTATTTTACCCACCGTAAAGTACCATCTTGGTTTAGCGAGTGGATGAAATATGTACCGGTAGCACTTTTTGCGGCTCTAGCGTTCAAAGATGTGTTCATTACCCATGAGCATTTAGATATCGCATGGAATATCAAAGTTCTAGCGATGGTATTAGTGGCAGGGGTAGCCTACAAATCACGCTCGATGGCTTTGTCGGTATTAACCGGATTAGCTTCTGTATTTCTATTATCCATGTTATAAAAGTTCGCCTTCTCTAAACTTAGAGAGCGGCTTTTTTATTTTTATTGCGCATAAAATTTCAGCAGTAATTTGTCCTCTCGCTTTTTTTTGCTATAATAGGGGAGATATTGATTTAACTATAGATAGTCGAGGAAAATTTAATGAATAAAAAATTGATGCAAGGAACATTCTGGTTAACGTTTGCCAATTTGTTATGTAAGGTCTTAGGAGTCGTTTATCTGATTCCTTGGTTAAGTATGATGGGAAACAACCAAGATGGCATGTTAGCAACAACACTGTACAATGTCGGGTATCTTCCATATGGTTTGTTTTTGATGTTAGGAACAGTCGGCTTTCCAAATGCTATTGCTAAGAAAGTGGCAGTTGCAACGAAGGAAGGAGATCAAGAGGCATGTGGCGTGATTTTCCGCAGTACGATCAACATCATGTTCGTGATTGGGATCGTTTCGGCAGCATTGATGTATCTCTTTGCACCATTGCTTGCTGGAATCAGTCCGATTGCCAATGTGAATAATGGGATTCTAGCAATTCGCAGTCTGTGCCCTTCATTAGTCGCAATCCCGATTCTTAGTGCAATGAGGGGTTATTTTCAAGGAAAGAACAACTTACGTCCTTATGGTAGCTCTTTGATCATCGAGCAAGCTGTACGTGTGCTAGTGATTTTAGCAGGTACGTATTATTTGCGCGTATTAACAGACGGTTCGATCGTTGAAGCCGTATTGATCAGTACCGTGGCATCATTTTTTGGTGGATTTGCAGCGATCATCCATATGTATTTTGTAGGACGTAAAAATGACTACTTTAGATTGAAAGATTTCTTGATTTCAAGTCGGTATTTCCAGAAAGAAAATCGTTCTTCTTCTGTATCGATCATTCGAGAAACGTTGCCTTTTATTTTCGTTGGTTCAGTTATCACGATCGTTCAAATGATCGATCAAGTAACGATGAAGCCATTGCTCCATTTCTTTCGACCAGCGATTGCAGATCAGCAGTTAGAGTTTTTATTTAGCCGAGCATCTGTCAATCCAAATAAATTGACGCTGATATTGATCTCTATGGTGGGTACCGTGGCAATCAGTAGTCTGCCGATCCTTAGTACTTTGAAGAAAAAAGACCGACTACAAATCGAAAAAACAGTCGGTGACAGCTTTTCGATTGCCGTTTTGATCTTATTGCCATCGTTAGCAGGCATGTCCTTATTGGCAGGTCCTTTATACACGTTGTTTTTTGGGTATGATCCAGACAGCGTGGGTTATTTCCAATTTGCTCTGTTGGCGTCGTTATTCTTTTCTTTATTTACGATTTTATCGACAATGTTGCAGTCCTTGAACCACCATTTTGTAGCTATTCGCTTAACAGTGGAAGCCATCATTTTGAAATTGGTGTTCCAAGTGATCGGGTTAGCTTTATTAGGCGGATACGGTATGAGCTTTTCAAATACAATTGCTTTTGGGATTGTCTTTGTTCGCGGGTACCAGTACATGTGTAAAGAATATCGAATTGCACCATTTGTGCGAATCAGTCAGTATTTCTTAAAAACATTCCGTTCAACTTTCTTCATGCTAGTGATATGTTCATTGGTCTTCCTAATGCTGAATACACAACTTTCAATGATCTCAAAAGCACATGCAGTCGTTTATTGTGCGGTCATCGGGATCGTTGGTGGAATCACGTTCTTATTCGCACAATTTGGGAAAAATGGGTTGCAACACGTACGCAACTTCAAAGATCGCCACCAAGAAAACTGATTATGTGGTCTTTTTAACAAATGATTCGACAACTTTTCTGAAAGAATATGAAGAGAGAGGGTGAAAGGAAAGTAATGGTTGCTTTTTTCTCACCCTGAAAACTTGAATGAATGATATGAATAGAAGTTATCATTTTTAGAAATCAGCTGAAACATTCAAAAACATGGAAAATGGTTTTGATAGATTCCTTTTTTTACTTGGATCTGCTTTGGTATGTCGATCCAAAGTAGATTCTTCACTTTTTCTTACAAAGGTTCAAATATAAGTCTTCTTATGATATAGTTAGGAAGACTGGTAAAATTCTTTGAAACGAGGAACTTAATTAAATGAAACTTGCAGTAGTTACTGATAGTACGGCATATTTGCCGGAACGAATCAAGAATCATCCAGATTTATTCGTTATCCCAATCCCAGTGATTTTAGATGGTAAGATCTACAACGAAGGAATCGATATTGAAGCGGATGAATATTATGGACTCTTAAAAAATAGCAAAGATTTTCCAACTACTTCACAGCCAGCTGTTGGGGAAGTTTTGGCACTTTACGAAGAGTTGAAAAACAAAGGATACGATACGATTTTAAGCATCCATCTATCATCAGGTATTTCTGGCTTTGTGAACACATTGCATGGACTGAAAGAAGATGTGGAAGGTGTCACGATCGTTCCATATGATTCAAAGATCACGAGTATGCCAATGGGCCATATGGTTGAAGCCGCGCTAGATATGAGTAGTAAAGGACATCCTTTAGAAGAAATCATTGCCCACGTAGATCGGATTAGAGATAATACCTATGCGTATTTGATCGTGGACGATTTAAACAACCTTGTCCGAGGTGGTCGTTTGACTAACGGAGCAGCTTTGATTGCTGGACTTTTAAAAATCAAACCAATTTTGACTTTCTCTGAAGGAAAGATCGTTTTATTTGAAAAAATCCGTTCAAGTAAAAAAGCTTTTGCTCGCGCAGAAAAAATCATCGGTCAAAGAAATGAAGAAATTGCACCACCCGTGAAACTATACGTCATTCACGCGAATAATTTAGAAGTAGCAAAAGAAGAAAAAGCCAAGCTACAAAAACAATATCCGAATGCAGAGATTGAAATCGGTCATTTTGGCCCAGTAATTGGCAGTCATTTAGGCGAAAAAGCAATCGGACTTGCTATCTCAGCGCAATAATTCCTCTTTATTCTATTTATTTGAAAAGAGAAGCAAGAAAGACTAGTACTTGAAAGTATCCTTCAATAGAGAAAACTGTTCTCTTGAAATCTCGTAAGTGTTTTGTAAAGAGGTATGGCCTACTAAAATACTTAGCTATTGATTAACTAAGAAAAAGAAAACCAATGATTTGTTCATTGGTTTTCTTTTTTTGTAGGATTACGATCATACAGGTGAATAAACTAGCGAGACACTCATTTTTGCTTTTTTATTGTTCCTGTCGTATAATCAAAGACAAATTTTAGTAAACTAGTAAATTACTAAATAAAGGAGTGTTTAACCAATGGAAATACCAACAAACTTAAAACATAAACCTGTAATCGTTGTAGAAGATTATGATAAAGTAGACGGAAAAAATGCGCTTCATACAAATGCAAAAGGGCTCTCGCTGGGATTGGCTCAATGGAATGATCGAGGAAAAGTCGATATATCTGGAAAAGTATGGCGCCATACTGGTGAAAAATGGTCACGCCAATCAGAAGAACTTCCAATCACACGTATTTTGGATTTAGCGATACTGGCAGCACAAGGAAGCTTGTATTTTCAAGATGCATATCGCTATGAAAAATTCTACGATCCGGAAAATCCGATGATCGATATCATTGGTCTTCAAGGAAACCGGATGACTGTAGAAGTCGATACCAAAAATCCTAAGATCGATGAAGATATCATCTTATATTATGATACTTTACAAAAAGATGGCGAACTGATTGGTGAACGTTTCCGTATCTTAAAACGTCTATTAGATGATTTAGGGTATTAGGAGGAAAGTCATATGGATAACTTTTCATTAACAGATCATCGCTCATTTTCAACAATCGAACGACAAATGATCTGGCAAAAGCCTGCAAGTCATCGAACAAGTTCTGTGGAACTAAGGATTGCGGCTGAAATCAAAGAAAACTGGGAAGACCCAGAAATGAAAATCAGTAATATTTTATTAGAAGGTGATGCAGGGTCTGGTAAAACACAATTAGCAAAAGCTCTGTCTGCTGATTTGCAACTTCCTTATACAAAAGTGACTTGTTTTGCAGATATGGACAAATCGGATGTTTTTGGCGCTCTTTTGCCAGTCGTTGATTCCGACGAAGAAGAGGACCAAGCTTTGATCGATGCCATCAACCAAACGGATACGCTAAATGCTGTTTTAAAAGTTATCAAGGATCACTATAAAGTGAACGACGAACTAGCAAAACAAAAGTTAGCTGACTTTGTGCAACGTATCGATGAGCAAAAGTCAGAAACAGTCCGCTACAAATACTACCCTTCTGAAATCGTACGTGCGATCGAAAAAGGGTATTTATTAGAGATCCAAGAACCAACAGTGATCAGAGATGCCTCTGTCCTAGTGGCCTTGAACTCTGCACTAGAGCCTAACGGGCTATTGAATCTACCGACAGGAGTCGTGCCTCGCCATGCTGATTGCGTGATCATCATTACCACAAATCGCAACTATCAAGGAAATCGTCCGCTGAATGAATCTTTGCGTGACCGGATGCAACATGCTGAAAAAATGGATCTGCCCACTCTTGAAGTAATGGTTGAACGTGCAATAGGAAAAACGAATATCCAAGAACCAGAACTGTTAGCTAAAATGGCTGAAATCATCCGACTTCTAGATGAAACTGCTAAGGCAAATGCCATCAAGGGTGTTGCCGGCATGCGTTCCTATTTCTATTGGGCAAATACCTGGAAACAAGGGCAAGATGTATTGGAATCCTTGTATCCCAAAGTACTGTATAAATTAACTACTGATCCAGAAGAATTAAAGATTTTGATACAACGTTTAGAAGACAGTGGTCTTTTAGAAGAGCTGCGCACACTTATTCAGTTACAAAAATGGGGAAAGCCTTCTGAAGTTCAAACATCTGCTCGTGGAAGAGTGTTAACAGCTGAAGAAGCGGACCAAAGGAATGTTGACCAATTAGAAGAAACTTTTTCCCTTTCTGAAAGTGAAAAGAAAATTGAGACAGAAAATGAAGCTACTGAAAAAGCGCTAGAAAAAGAGCCCACAGAACTGCAAGAGGTAACTTTGCCCGTTTCGCAGGAAGAACGCGTCGAGGACGTAGAAGGGAAAAGTCAAGACGACCAAGATCAGGCAGAAGATATTTCCAACAAGATGTCTGCATCCGATATGGAAGCTCATGACAAAGAAATCAAGCGTGAACTAAACAAAGAAGCTCGTCAAGCAATGAAAGGAACCATTCACGAAAAAGAAGGGTTGATCATTCATCGACCAACATTTACGCCAAATGATCCAGAGGCACGTAAATTAAGGAAACAAGTGTTGCCAGTGGTCGACTCTTTAAGCAGACAGATTCTCGATTTACTTGAAAATGACGAATCAGCGACCTATCAAAAGAGTAAATATGAAGGGCAGCGTTTCGATGCCAGTCGTGTGGCATATGGTGATCTTCGAAATTTCGATAAGAAAAATCCTCCACACGAACAGCCTTCATTGGCAGTTGCCATCAGGGTCGATGAATCTGGCTCGATGATCCGTGATGATCGGATCGAAGCCGCAAAAAAAGCAACGATCGCAGTCGCAGAATTTGCACAGCGCGTAAATATCCCGTTGATGATCTATGGGGATACCGCTGACGTATCTGCAAGAGGGAAAACATCCTTATTTTCTTACAAAGAATTCTCAGATGACTTTAGTTGGTTAACAGATAAGTTAGTAACGATGAAAGCACGACAAAATAACCGTGATGGCGCCACATTGAGGATTGTTGCAACTAAGCTTAGTCAGCAAGCTACCACGACAAAATTGATGCTAGTGATCAGTGATGGACAACCTAAAGCTTTACCTGATTATACAGGGAAGAAAGCAAAACAGGATATCCAAGAAGTCTTATCAGAGTTTGAGCGCCAAGGCGTGGTCTTTGTTTCTGCAGCAATCGGACAAGACAAAGAAGAAATAAAAGAAATCTATGGTGAAAATCGTTTCCTTGATATCACCGACTTGAATGAGTTTCCGAAACAATTGATCCAATTAATCTCACGTTATCTATGAAATGCCGTAAGAATGATCGGTTAGGGTTGAGAAATTGGAGAGAAAAACGAGGCCTAGACAAAAGTCGGTCAGGTTTGAGAAATCAGAGAAAAAAACGAACAATACACTTTTTGTATTGCTCGTTTTTTTTTGAAATTTCCGAAGAACTTAACTTTTGGACGCCGTTTATCTGAGAGTCTATAGCAAAACTGATTTTTAGATCTGTCCCACATTCATTTCCAGAACTTTTTTGCCGACATTTTTTAATTTGTTCCTTTATCTGCAACTATTTGAATGGAATCAAAAAAAGACCTGCTATAATAAATGCTTTTTCCGAAACGTACTTGGAGACATTTTGAAAATCTTCTTAAAGTATTTGGACAGATAGTATCCATGTTTAAAACCCGTTAGTTCTGCAATCTCTTCCATAGGTAAATTGGTTGAGATGAGGAGATTTTGTACATTTTTTAAGCGTACCTTCAGCAAATATTCTTTTGGTGAATAGCCTGTTTCTTTTTTGAATAAACGAGAAAGATAAGACGCATTGAAAGAATATTTTTCACTGAGTTGTTGGATCGAAAAATCCTCTTGATAATGATTATCGAGATAATGCAATAAGTCGATAATACATGAATTATGGATTTGCAGTGGAGGAATCGACTGATTCGGTTTTTGATAAGAAATACTGCTGAATAGAAGTATGTCCATAATGCTATGGGTTCGTATAAAAAAACTGAATCCAGACAGATCATAGACATATTGTTTTAGAAACATTTGATCCATGGCTAAACGTTCTTTCGTCAATCGGTGCATTCCAGCTGATAAATTCAAATAGGATTGGTTAGGGACAACATCCAGACGGAAAAAATGAAAGGAAAGAGGGGCAAGAACTTTTCTTTCAAAAACAGTATGAGGTGGACAGATCAATACACACGGACTCTTAGCAATCCCAGAAAACTCGCCGATCTTATAGTAGCACTCTCCTTCAACCAATAAATACAATACCCAAAAACTATCTTGGTCTTCTGCCAATAAAAATGCGGCGTTCTAGGTGGTAATTCCAGTAGTGAGATTCGTGTCTGGGTGTGTGGCGCCACAAAACATGGTGTAAATCGATACGCACGCGAGACAGGGATCATGGGTGAATTATTTTTAGAAAATCAGTTTAGAAATCCACAGGGGAATGTTTTTCAGTGGGATCTATTACTGCTTGAAAAAGTCAAAGAAGAGCAAAATATCCAACTTTATTTAAATACGGAAGTCACTGATGTTACAGTAGAAGGACACACGATCACATCTGTGATTGCTCGAACACAAGGAGCAGAAAATACCTATCAGTTTTTAGGAGAGTACTTCATTGATTGTACAGGTGATGGAATAGTTGGAGAGGGTGCAAAAGCAGAATTCCATATGGGAAGAGAAAGTCGAGAAATGTATGATGAATCTCTTGCACCTGAAGTTGCAGATGATCGAATGTTAGGAAGCACATTGCTTTTTTATACAACAGATACTGGAGAAAAGACCAAATTTATTGCACCATCATTTGCAAAAAAAATCACAAATACTACCATCATAAAAAATCGAACATTGAATCCAACTGATAATGGTTGTGCCTATTGGTGGATCGAATGGGGTGGGGAGCTGGATACGATCCACGATAATGAAAAGATCAGAGATGAACTGTTATCAGTAGTGTATGGTATTTGGGATCATATCAAAAACTCAGGAGAATATGAAGCTGATACATTAGATTTAGAATGGGTAGGGACTCTTCCTGGAAAACGCGAGTCACGTCGATTTATTGGCGATTACGTGCTTACTCAAAAAGATATCGAGGATCAAACATTTTTTGAAGATCGCATTGCATTTGGTGGTTGGTCAATCGATCTACATCCCTCAACAGGAATGTACACAGATGCAGCCGGTGCTCGTCATGTTGTAGCAGATGGGATCTATCATTTACCTTACCGAATGCTATACTCAAAAAATATCGAAAATCTCTATTTCGCTGGCCGTAATGTCTCAGCTAGTCATGTAGCTTTTGGAACGATCCGAGTAATGGCTACTTGTGCAATCCTAGGCGAAGCAGCGGGAACAGCAGCAGCAATGGCTAGTGAATTGCATTGCTCACCTAGAGATATCTATACGTCATATCTCAATGAGTATCAGCAAAGAATGTTGAAAAATGATGCTTCAGTTATTGGACTGAAAAATAATGACTCCAAAGATTTAGCACGCACTGCTCAGATTAGTGCCACAAGCTCTTTACAAACGATCAATACGGAGGCTGAACAGCTGCAAGAATTTCCACTGACAAAAAGTGTCGGCTTCCAATTTTATCTAGAAAATCACCCGAAAACAGTGAATCTGTTATTAAAAGCAGAAGCAGAGACAGAATTAGAAATTGAATTTTACACGACTGGTAGGAAAGAAAATTACATTCCAAAGAAAAAAGTAGGGACACAAACGGTTCAACTGTCAGCAAAAGGACGTGCGTGGTATCCTGTTGTTTTACCGACACTTGCAGAACCAGAGAACTTATTTGTAATATTAAAGAAAAATCAACATGTAGTAACGTATCTTAGCGAAACAGTTATCCCAGGAGTGTTAAGCTTCATTGAAGACCCAATCCAAGAATTACGTCGACCAGAGTTACATGATTATGTGCGCGAATCACCTATCCTTTATTGGACAAATCAAAAAATCAATCGTAAAAATGTGGTATTCAATGTTCCCACTACGAGTTATTCAGAAGAACAGATCACAAACGGGTATAAACGTCCATTTGGTTCGCCAAATGTATGGGTATCTAAGCTTGATTCAAAAGAAACAGAAGTCCTTTGTTTTAATTGGGAGACACCGCAGACGATTTCAGAAGTTTCATTGACTTTAAATGATGACGTCAATGAAGACCTCGTGAATCTTCATCATCACCGAACTGCTTTTGACATTATTCCCGAATTGATCAAAGATTATGAAATTTGACTTGCAAAAGAAGAGGAGAATCGTAGCAGACAAAAGAATCATCTATTCCGAAAAGTGCAAACAAACCAATTAGAACTACATTTACATCAAACAAATGGTAGCAATTTCAAGTCATTATATGAAGTCCGAATCTATGGAGGAGAATAACATGAATACACTACAAAATGTTGAAAAACCAAAAAATAAGTTTAAAATACGTTATGTGATTCTAGCTTTAGTTTTTGTTAACATCGTCATCAATTATATGGATCGTACGAATGTATCAATTGCAATGCCCGAATTGGCAAAAGAAATTGGCTTATCAACAGTCCAACAAGGATTGATTTTTTCAGCATTTGGCTGGATTTATGCAGCGATGCAAGTGCCAGGTGGAATCTTACTAGATAAGTTTGGGTCGCGAATCATGTATTTCATTAGTTTATTTGGTTGGTCACTAATGACACTATTTCAAGCAAGTATCCATAATTTTGGCCATTTTTTAGGATTACGTTTAGGAGTAGGTTTCTTTGAATCTCCAGTTATGCCTGCAAATAATCGTGCAATTTCCTATTGGTTCCCCGAAAATGAAAGAGGAACAGCAATCGGCATTTATTCTTCTGCACAGTTTTTAGGTTTAGCATTTTCCATGCCAATCTTATATGCGATCCATAGCTCCATCGGCTGGCGAGGCTTATTCATTGTCACAGGAGTGATCGGGATTATTTGGGCATTTGTTTGGTATGTTTTGTATTCTGATCCGAAAAAGAATAAATGGGGGAGCCAACAAGAATTGGCTTATATCAAAGCTGGTGGGGCAGTTTTTGAAGAAGTCAGCGATACAGCTCCCAAGGCTAGCTTAACAAAAGAAAATTTGAAAAAATTATTTACAAAAAAACTGATTGGTATTTACATTGGTCAATTTGCCATTAGCGGAACATTCTGGTTCTTCTTAACATGGTTTCCATCCTATTTGACTGAAGAAAAAGGTATTTCCTTGAACAAAACTGGCTTTTTATCAAGTATTCCTTATCTAGATGCCTTTGTCGGAGTTATATTAGCTGGTTATGTATCGGATAAATTAAGTAAGCGTGGTTTTTCTAAAAGTATGTCACGCAAAATACCTGTCATCGCAGGGTTACTATTGACTCTATTGATCATGGGAGCAAATTACACATCAAATCCATATCTGATCATCACTTTTATGTCCGTTGCCTTTTTCGGAAATGGACTTGCAACAATCACCTGGGTGTTTGTTACTATTTTGGCTCCTAGTAATTTGCTTGGTCTTGCTGGCGGTATCTTCAATCTATGTGGTGCTCTTTCTTCCATTGTTATTCCGATCGTCATTGGTTACCTTGTAGCAAATGGAAATTTTTCTTCCGCACTTGTTTTCATAGCTGCTATTGCGTTAGTCGGTGCATGCTCGTACATCTTCGTAGTGGGTAAATTGGAAACAGAGGAATAATCAAAAGGTAGGTAGCTTAAAAAATACTCTGATAAATCGTGGGCCATTGACTCTATCTGAACTGGCTTCCTTCTATATGTTAACGGTAACAGACACACAATTGGTGCAACTTCCTTTATAATGAAAGAAAGAAACAGGAAGGAAGGTCTGTAAGATGACATACGCAAAAACATGGTGGAAGGAAGCTGTCGGCTACCAAATTTATCCTGCGAGTTTCATGGATAGCAATGGGGATGGAATAGGAGATCTAAATGGGATCCGTGAAAAAATTCCTTATTTAAAAGATCTTGGCATCGGTTTTATTTGGATCAATCCTATTTATCCTTCACCATTTGTTGATAACGGTTACGATATCAGTGATTACCAAGAGATTCTTGGTAAATTCGGGACCATGGAAGACTTTGATCTATTGTTAGCAGAAGCCCATCAAGCAGGTATCAAGATTATCATGGATCTGGTTATCAATCACAGCTCCGACCAGCATGAATGGTTTATTGAAGCAAAAAAATCAAAAGAAAATCCCTATCACGACTATTATATTTGGGTCGATGGCATACCTGAGGAAAAACCGAACGAATGGCAATCGATTTTTGGTGGCTCCGTTTGGGAATATGAGCCGGAAATCCAACAATACTATCTGCATATTTTCGCAAAAGAACAACCAGATTTGAACTGGGAAAGTACACAGTTGAAAAATGAATTATTCACGATGATCCGCTGGTGGTTAGATAAAGGTATCGATGGCTTTCGTTTAGATGCGATTTCCCATGTCAAAAAAGATAAATATTCCGTTAAAGCCACCGAAAATCCTTTCTCACCTTTTCAAAATGTCTCAGGTATCGAAGAACATTTGAATGAACTAAAAGATGTATTTGACGAGTATGACATCCTGACTGTTGGCGAAGCCAGTGGGGTGACGGCAGAAGAAGGACCAAAGTGGGTAGGACCTGATGGCTATTTTGATATGATTTTTGAATTTGACCATATCTCGATATGGAAACATGAAAAAGAAGGCGAACTTGATGTTTTGCAGTTGAAAAAAGCCCTGAGTGCCTGGCAGACTTCATTAGATGGCAAAGGCTGGAATGCCTTGTACATGGAAAACCACGATGTTCCTCGTTCGGTTTCTGTTTTTGGCGATACAAGCGAAGAATTTTGGGCGCTTTCTTCCAAAGCAATTGCAATGATGTATTTCTTTTTACAAGGCACGCCTTTTATTTACCAAGGACAAGAAATCGGCATGACCAATGTACCTTTTACATCAATTGAGGAAATCGATGCAGTCGATTCCAAACGTCTATTCAGACAATTGATTCAAGAAGGAAAATCAGAGGCAGAAGCGCTGGACATCGTTGCAGACACGACCCGAGACAACGGTAGAACACCAATGCAATGGTCAGCAGAAGACTTTTCCGGATTTTCGAGCAATCAGCCATGGCTAATGGTCAACCCAAATTATCCTGTATTGAATGTGGAAGATCAGGAAGAAGATCCCGCATCGATCTTGCAATTTTATAAGAAAATAATTCGAATCCGTCGTGCCCATATGGGTTTGATCTATGGTTCTTTCATCGAACATCTTGCAGAGCATTCACAGGTATATAGTTACGAAAGAGTCTTAGAACAAGATCGTTACTTAGTGATCGTCAACTTAACGAATGATCCTGCAGAATATATATTCACTGAAGAAGTGAGCCAACACGTTTGGCAATTGTTGCTTACCAACACAAATCAGCAAGATCGATTATTCAAGAGTTCGGGTACATTAGAACCTTATGAAGCATGCTTATATAAGAAATTGTAAAAAATACAAAATTTACCAAATAACCCAACTAAACACCAGAATTAGTAAGAGTTTCCTTACTAGTTCTGGTGTTTGTTTTAGGCTAGTTTCTTTTCACAAACAAGATGATGGTTTTGTCAGCTATTTTTACAAAGCGTTGTTTCTCCCACCTCTTGCGACCTGTCAGGTTATCAACCAGCACTCCTAAACGCAATGTTTTCACTCCTTGTTGTCGGCAGTAATGCTCCAGTTGCTGATAAAAGATTTGACCATTCCCTTGTTGGCGATAAGGCAGATCAATCACCAACAAACCTAAAAAGGTAGTTTTATTTTTAGGATAATCATGCAGTAAGTCTACCACCCCCATCAGTTGGTCAGCTTGGTAGATACCAAATACTTCTTTTTGTGTTAGTTGAGTATGTGTTGGTATCGATAAGAAAAACTCTTGTTCGATTTCCTCATCACTAGGAGAATACGTTTGATACTTAGTGAAGTAATCTTTATTTGCAAATAGAAAATCCCGAAATTCCGTTTGATCCTGTGGCCAATCTAATTTTCGCCACTTCATGCTGTCACCACCCAATAAGTTTTCCCATCTTTCGTCCGTTGCATAAAACCGTATTCGATCAAATTAGCGGCGAAGAGTGACAAAATCAGCAATAAACCGTTTCAGAATCTCATTGACTGCTTTTTCTGAATAGTTTTTAGCAGGTTCAAATTGCTTTGCGATTTCTCCTAGAACGATGATCTTGCGTTTTTCCTTACTAGGAAATTGGCGGAGACGGCCATCCTCAGTAAAGTAATTGGCGATGATGATTGTTTTTTCTTCGCTAACAGTGATCTGATAGCGTTCATCTACCATTTTTGCACCGATATGTGGTGGCAAGTAGACCTCACTTTCCAATAAATTCATCATACTAAAAAAACTATGCTACTAAACAACCTACAATGAATCATATCTTATAGTTCTGTATTCTATGTATCCAAAACCCCCAGTAGAAGATCAACTCCTACTGGGGGTCAGCTTTTTATTCATAAACGGCACGAGGACCGCCAATAAATTTTGGACGTGAGCGCAAGGCCGTTACATGAGCAGCACCAAGCGTATTGTTTCTAGGGCGAACAGGTACTTGAACATGTTTGACATGCATCCCGATGGCTGTATCGCCAATATCAATACCAGCTTGAGCAACAACATGTTCAACTTCCACAGGGTTTGAAAACTGTTCAAATGCTGCGACAGAGCAGGCGCCACCTGCATGGAGAGCTGGTTTGACAGACACGATCTCAAATTGTTTGTTTTCGGCTACTGCTCGTTCAACAACTAATGCTCGATTCAAATGTTCGCACCCTTGGACAGCTAGTGAAATATTTAAAGGATCAAGTATTTCTTTGAGTGTCTGGATGATCCATTGCCCAACTTCAGCGCTCGAATTTTTACCGATATGACCACCAACAACCTCACTCGTGCTGCAACCTAATACGAAAAGATCACCGGCTTTTAAATTTGCTTCGGTCAGAACATCGTTGACCATTTCTGTTAATTGTTTTTTTAACTGAGTTTCTGTCAGTTCCATAATTACCATTCCTTTTTATATACACCCATTTTTTATTTGCTGATTTTTTTATTTAATTGTAGACGTTGGATCGCTGAAGTCAATGGGATCGCTAAGCCAATTCCTACAATGTTTTGAATCATGTTTCCTGGGATAGAAGCTACGCCAGAAGGCCATCCATACAAAAACCACCCAGCAAACAAATAACCAATAACCATGACGACCGTACCCAAGACTAGGCCAATGAGCCAGCTTGTTGTTGATTTTTTAGCAAAATAGCCGCTTATCAATCCTTGAAGACCATGGATCACAAAAGAAAAAATAGCCCACTGAGGATAACCTGAGATCAAGTCGATCAAGAGTCCACTGGCTGCACCCACAGTCAGACCGCCGAGCGGACCGAATAGTGAAGCAGTCGTATAGATTCCCGCTTCACAAAGAGTGACAAATCCGTTTGTTGCTGGTACTGGAATCAATACTGTCAGTGAAAGTGCCACAGTTAAAGCAATCATCAAAGCATAAATCGTTATGTGTTTAGTAGTCAATCCAATCATCCTCCTTCATTTCGCCACCTGACCAGACACTTCCTGTGCCATCTTCCATCATGACGCCATTTATAATGCATTGGTACACGTATTTTTTACTATTAGCGACTGACTCAGAAAGGGAGGTGCCATTCGCAAGATTAGCTGTTATAGCAGAAGAGAAGGTACAGCCAGCACCGTTAACAGTTACTGAAGGTCTTTTTTTCAAGTGGAAGCTTTCGAATCCCGCTTCACTATATAATACATCAACTGCATCTTCACCAAATACACCAGCGCCTCCTTTGACTATCACCGATCGACTGCCAAATGAATATATTTCTCTGGCCATTTTTCGTATTTCCTCTAATTGGAACGAATCGTTTTTACCGGTAAGCAAGGCAGCCTCTTTTAGATTTGGCGTAACAACATCCGCCAATGGGAATAAGTGATCGACTAAATGTTTACTATACGTATCTTGAGCTAGATCATCTGTTTCCTTGAAAGCCAAAACCGGATCAAGAACGATGGGGATATATGACTGTTTCTTTACAAATTCTGTCACAACATCGATTGCTGCCATAGTATTTAGGAGACCGATTTTTATTCCATCCAGGTTGACCATACGATTGATTGAAACAAGTTGTTGCTCCAGCCATTCAGGCGAAACATTTTGTAAAATAAAATCACCATCGTTATTTAACATCCCTACGCATGTAAGTGCGCTCATTCCGAACTGATGATAGTTCTCAAACGTTTTTAGGTCAGATTGGATTCCGCCACCCGCAAAGGGATCCGATCCGCCAATCGTCAATATTTTTTTCATTCGTTTCCCTCCACTTCACAAGGGTCAGTATACCTAAATTGGAAGCAGAAGAAAACAGCCAATTGGAGGATATTCAAGTCAGCCAATTTAAAATACATGATTTTCTAAGAAGTGATAGATTTCTCTTAATACCTCAACCTCATATCAACTAGTGAAAGAGGGGAATATTTTTTTCGAAAATAGAAGAAAAAAGTTTCAGTCCTATTTCAAACATCAACTATACTTTATGTAACAAAATATGCTGATTCCAAGGGTGAGAAAAAGAATTTAATGAATAAGCACATTCACTTTTCGCTGATACAGTATAAAGAATTGTACCCTTAACAAAATAAATAGAAAAGCGAGGGATTTATTTATGGTATTTCATAAAAATTATGAGAAGAACGTAGTATATTACAATTAAAAGGCATCCATATAAAGGTCTCACAAAATTCAAATGATATCCTAGAAAAAAATAAAGACTCGCTAGAACCAAAAATAAGTCAAATCAATACATACAGGGATGAGACAGTGATGCTTTACCGCAAAAAAAAGAACTCGAAATAATGCTAGAAACTTTTTCTTACGACAAAGGCTCTGAAGAATACAACATCAAAAAAACTGAAAAGACGCAAGTAGAAAAGAGATTGAAAACTCTCTGTGGAACAATCAGCCCATTTACAGACAAAGAAAAACAAATGATGTACTTCCGCTCAAAAGAAGAACAGAACAAATCATCTCATGTCCTTTTAGAGCCAAATTTCTCCGCTACTAATACGAAGCTCCTCAAAGATAGGATGGGGCCAAGCGAAAGAGAAGCGAAAAACGTTTCTGAGAGTAAAGATATAGGCAGAAGAAGGACAGAACCAGAAGCAATTATTACCCATATATGATATGCCTAATAGTTAAAACATGCTATTACAGTGTAGAAATCTCGGACTAGTCTCGATTAACTAGATGAAAAAGAGAAGAGTCATTTCGAAAAACAGAAAAAAGCGCTGAGATTATAATCCTCAACAAATCAAATCGAAAAGGAGGGATTTTCTTATGGCATCTATCCCATATTCTAATGATAGCTTAGTGCGGTATACCACACTAAAAGCCGTGGAAAGAGAGTATCAAAATTTCAAAGAAAAAACGCAAGAAATAAAACCACAGCTCACACGAAAGGCCTATCGAAAGCTGAAAGCCCGATCATCAACAGAAGAGCTGACAGAACTAGTAGAAAAACTTCAAACAAAGTCGGACATTCAACTTGATTCATATGTAGCGGGTATAGATAGACAGAATATCTCAAACGAAATAAAACGTATGGATGATGAGTTGAAAAAAATCAGAAAGGTCTATTTGGAGCTGACAGCAATCGAGGCTAAATTCTCAGGTTATCCTTTTAAAGAAAAATACGTAAAAAAATCTGTCGAAGTGAAGGAGATTATCGGATAAAAGCAGAAAAAAGAAGAGGAGCTAAGAGCACTTTGTGGAACCAGTCGCCCATTTACTAAAACCGGACGAACAAAATTGAATTCAACCGCCAAAAAATCTAAAGAAGATCATTCGGTTAGAAATAGTGATATTGAACCAAAACCGGTGACATTGATCCCCAGAAATGACACTTGGGTGCATTACCAAGAAAAACATTATAAAAAAGAAATAGACACTTACTCTAGATATATAAAAAATCACAAATTCACAAAAATAACCGATGAAACACTTCAAGATAATCTATTGGTTGCATGTATCAATAATGAAAATCCTAAACTTGTTCCACTCGAAAAATACCTTGCTCTATTGGCTCGTACCTATCAAAGTCTTTATGATGACTGTTTGAACATCGATAAGGAACTACTGTCAGTTCCAGAAGTACGATCAAAAATCCAGAAGCACATTATCAACTATTTTAATGACAATATGAAGTCACATCCAACTTACGATAAAGATTCCACCAGATGGAAGTGGTTCAGGAGACCTAATACTCATCACCAGCTTTATTTTAATGATATGCGCTATATAAATGATCTACTTCGGTTTCTGCTAAACGAAAGAAGGGGATACACAGAGTTGCGAGACTCTACACTTAAATTGCTTCAAAAGAACGAGAAACAAATAAAATCACAAATAGCTGAACTTAAACAAGAATTAACGCCAGTAGCCTATTCAAAATTCAAGAAGAATTTTGAAGGTTTTGACGACTTGATTCAGCAAGTAAAAAAACATCCTTATTTGGACCTCAAACCATTCTTGAAAGATATCCTAGAAAAAAATAAAGACTCGCTAGAACAAAAAATGTGGCAAATCAAGCAATATAAGGACAAAGCAGTCATGCTTTATCGTGAAAAAAAGGAACTTGAAACAGCGTTAAAAATTTTTTCTTATGGGAATGGTGACATGGAATACAATTATAAAAAGATACAAGTGGAAAAGAAACTGAAAGACCTCTGTGGAACAACCAGCCCGTTAACAGAAAAAGGAAAACAAATGATAGCCATTCGCTCATATGAAGAAAATCTACATACCTATAACAATTTAAATTATATCCTTTCAGAATGGAAATCCCCAACTACTGATAGAAGACCCTTAAGAGCCATACTAATGGAGGCAGAACATAGGGATAGAGGGCCGATCGAAAAGCAAGACTCAGGGAAAAAAAGAGTAGAGCCAGAAGAGGATATTACCCATATGTGAGTTTTTCAATAGTTACAAACTATATGTACCAACAAGAAAAGAAGTTATACCTAGAAGCGGATCACTTCTAGCATAACTTCTTTTTTGATCTTTGTTTCTTTTATTGTGCCTTCAAGTCTTTTTCGATTTGTAACCGTTGGACTTTCATTGTCGCTGTCCGAGGAATTTCGTCATAGTCCATGATGATTGGCTTATTTAAACGTGGCAACTCATGTACTTGATTCCACCAACGATCCCAATCCATTGCTTGTTTTGGTGCTAAAGCGATGATAGGTTGTGGTGCATTTTCTTTATCCCGTACAATCACAACTTCTGCTAGAAAGTCTAGGGAATCAAGTAAAAAATCTTCAATGGCTAGATTGCTATTGATCGTATCGATCAAATCAACTTGCCGATCTTTTAAGTACAAATGGCCATTTTCATCCATACTGCCATAATCTCCGCTATCCCACCAAGCACTATAAACATTTTCTTGGAAACGTTGGTCTTCTTTATAGTAGGTCAACGCTCGGCCTTTAGATAAAAGCTGGATATGTCCGTCCGTATTTACAGGGAGAACTTCGCCATTTTCATCTGTGATACGCGCTTTTGTCAACTCCCCTAATCCCACACCCATATCTCTGGCGTTACTTATCTGTAAGCTTTCAAGTGTATGCGCTTTAAGGATCATCGGTCCACATTCGCTTTGGCCATAGACTTGTAAGAATAGAGCATCCTTCGTATCAGAAGTATTCAGGAATGTTTCCATCGTTTGATTATTGATTGCATCAAAAGTAGAGTGGTAGTATCTTATACCAGCAAATGCTTCAGGATGTTCTTTTGCGGTAAAACTCCATTGAACAAAATTGTTTGGATGCGTTTCTAAAGCAATCGGCGGATATTTTTGTAACATCGATACCACATGTTCACCTTGAGGATTCGCCAAAGGCATCATTGGGAATCCCATAGCCATCAAAGAAGAAATCCCGATATTGAAACGAGAATGAACAGGGGAGATGTGAAAAGCCACTAATTTCTTTTCTGCAATTTTAGTGAAGACTGTTTTTTGCCATGTTGTCCGCCAGCCCATTGAATTAGCCGAATGGCAGATCAATTTAGGAATGCCCGTGGTTCCTGAAGTATGGGTCATGTAAGAAATCTCGTCATCAGATAATTGTTTTTGTTCTACTGGCTCAGCAGTTTGTTCCAGTAATTGAGTAACAGAGATTTGTTTTGCTTTTGTTCCATTAGTGATACCCGCGACACGTCCGGCTGTTTCTTCATCGAACAAGATAAAAGGATCTTCTAAACGATCAACAAAGACTTCCATCGTCGCCGTTGGTAAATGGTACGAAGTCATTACAGGTATCGCGCCTAAATAAGCAGAAGCAACAGCAAGTAAATAAGTGTCGAAAGCAGAACTTTTATAGATCATGATCTTATCCCCAAGGCCAACACCAAGAGAAGCCAATTGATATGCACGAGTCAATACGCGAGCACAAGTGTCGTTGTAAGTGCTTTTAAAACCAAGTTCGGGAAAAGCGGAAAGAGGCTGATCAAAGATGATTGCAGCATCAGGTGTTTGATTTGCTGCCTCTTGAAAATTTGAAAAAAGATTTAGTGGTGAATAAACAACAGTCTCCATAGGTCACACTCCATTTTTCTTTAGTATACAAGATGAAAAGCAAATTTGTTATGTGAAAATAATCACTTGCTTTCCAAATACAGCTACAATCTTAGCATAAATACCAAACAAAAAATAGATAACTTTGTGAATTTTTTGTCAGATGTTTGATACTTTACATGTACTCTGATAAATCTTCAGAGCGTGCAAACTTAAAATGTTCAAGATGTTTATTGCAATTGACAAGATTGCAAGGGTATCTTAGGTGGGTGTTAAGAGAGGGAGGATTAAAATATATGTAGCAAAATATAAGCCTAAGAAGGATCAAAAATCGAACTAAAAATAACGTTTGTTTTCTTGAGATAACAGTATATATTCTTAGAATAAGATATATAGTGAAATTGAAAGGGCGCTTTCTTTAAAAAAGTAAGGAGGAAAAAGCGATGAAAAAATTTTTAGTATATTTTTTATTTTGGTAGTTTCTCTTATTGGCATTGGGATTTCCGGAAATATGGTTAAAGCTAGCGCAGTTATCGAACAATCAGGTGAGGTATCAAAGACTAATTAACAGGTGGAGGAATGTACTTCAACTGGAAAGAGGCAATATTACAGTGTGAAATTAGCTATGCAAGTCTATGACATATTTTGTGTAGAATCAGTTTCTTGGACAGCAGGAGGATAGACAATAGAAAAATGATCATTTCTTACTATGCTTTAAATAGAAACAATGATGAAAATCTTTTTGTTTTCCAATCATTACACGAGGATACGATGTTAAAGGAATTTTATAATCGGACAAAAAGTAAACAGATAGAAACGAATCTATATTTTTTAAATGACTCTATCTTGCCTTTTATGAGTACTCCTAAAATTCTTTATTTGTTGCAAACAAAAAATCTAGTCAAGTCCATAATCCTGTGTAAAATACTATACAATGTTTTACCGGTCTCTCATTGATCAAACTTAATATATTTTC
>NZ_QPTY01000049.1:0-13673 GCF_005236045.1 Enterococcus sp. VV15 | reverse complement strand
GAAAATATATTAAGTTTGATCAATGAGAGACCGGTAAAACATTGTATAGTATTTTACACAGGATTATGGACTTGACTTAATTCTTGAGCATGTTCATTTATATTTACTTTAGTATAATTAACTGTTACTGGATTTATAATTACAATTGGATAAAATAAGTGTTAGCTATTGCCAAAAACAGGTTAATGAATGGCACAAAACATTAAAACAATATGGTTTCTTGAGAAAAACAACTGCTCAAATATTTAAATTTGGAGTAGCAATGGAAGTCTGTAAAGATAATCCTATGTCTAAAACATTGCTTCCAAGAAAAATTGAAGAAGAACAACCCTTGAAGTTTTATACGAAAGATCAATTACAACTATTTTTAAAGAATACTAAAGAAAATAATTCAGTTAAACTGTACACTTTTTTCCGTTTATTAGCTTATACAGGAATGCGTAAAAGCGAGGCATTGGCGCTTCAATGGGAAGATATAGACTATTTCAATAAAACAATAACAATTGGTAAAACTATCGCTCAAGACGAGTTTAATCAAGTAGTTCTACAAGTACCTAAAACTAAAAATTCATCAAGAACGATTCAGCTTGATGATTTTACACTTAAACAACTGCGTATTTGGCAACAAGAACAAATGAAAATAATGATCTTATATGGCTATAACACGAATTCACCAAAACAGTTTCTTTTCACTACAAACACAAACAAGTTGTACTACCCCCAAGTAGTAAACGATTGGTTAGACTGGATTTACAAAAAGACACCCATGGAGCCTCAAATTACTCCACATGGATTTAGGCATACCCACTGTAGCTTATTGTTTGAAAGTGGTGCTTCGATAAAAGAAGTACAAGAACGATTAGGTCACAAAGATATTAAAACTACCATGAATATCTATGCTCATGTCACACCACAATCTGTTAAGAAAACTGGTGACCGATTTGCAAAATTTATGGGCGAATAATTCCAAACGTAGCCAACTATTAAAATACAAATAAAAAATGCTCGAAACGCTTTAATATCAACGTTTCGAGCAATGAAATAGTTATTATCCAACAGACCCTTCCATTCAATTCTAGGGTTACAATCAAATTAGATTAGTAGTGTTTAAGCTTGCTATATCAAGGTTTTATCTATTTTACCTTACCACTAAAAACCATTAATTTTTACTACAGATACAGACAAAAGCACAGACCTTTTTCAAAAGTCCACCATGCCAAAATACATAAAAAGTTAACTTACTATAAAAATCAATACTCCTTTTACATATTACAACCAGTTTCCTCTTTTTCTCCCTCATTACATTCTTCATTTAAATTGCGTATATATCTTATATCATACAGTGTGATTAATACTTGTTTTTTTACTAACGAAAATGAGGAAAATATAAGGTAACCTAAAAATACAAATGAACTAAATAATAGAAAGAAGTCAAAAAAAAGGTTCATCATATCTGAGGAAAGGTCATAACTATATCCTTCAAACTGTTTAATATCTTCTTTAAAAAATTCCTTAAGTATAGTATTATCTATCACTTTTAAAAAGATATCTATATCTTTCAACAAAATGTTTAATGTTAATGTTGATATTAAAACAATAAGAGTTACTAATACGCCAATGCCCCATTCTGTAAATCTTTTTATGTTTCTAATACTCTGTTCTACCTCTTGAATTAAGTTATCCAAATTCTTATCAGTAATTTTATCACGTAATTTATACGCACTCTCCCAATTAGATGATACAATACTTCTGTTTAGTAGCTTCATTCCTGTATAGCAGATAAACATTAATGCAAGATAAGCATAAGCCTCTTTATCATTATTAATAGTCGATGAACTATTCACACTTGAGATGAAACTACAAATAAATAATACTTCAACTACACATAGAAAATAGTAAGAAAACTTTGAATCAAGTCCCAAGAACTGTTTTTTATTCAATATTTCTTTTTTTACAATAAAATAATACGAACTCATTCTATTTCACCTTTCACTTTTAAACATATACTTATTATACTTTTCAATAATAATTAAAAATATTCGTTATATAACTTCTTTCATCAAAAAAAATCACCTCTCATAAAAATATTATCATGAAGAAACTTAGATCAACAACGCTTTCCAAAGAGATTAAAATACAGGATAAAAAAGAGCGATGCACAATGTATGCAGTTGTTTTTTACATGGTTACATCACCCCTGACTATAAATACACATACTCCAAAAAAGAAGCGTGGCATTTTGAATCAAAAGAAAAAGCTATGCTCATTGCATATAAGCTCAGTGGTAAAGTAACAATGATAAATAAGGGGTATCTCTAAAAAGAGATGTCCCTTATCTTCTATGATCAATTTTAAGAATTAAAATAGTGATTGTATTATCATCTACCTAAGGTCACTCAGATTGACCTTAGGTTTTACTTTCATTACTCAGCACAATTTTGCGCCTAGCTACCATATTGATTTCAAAGGTCTCATATTCCGCTATTTAACCAAACTAAAGGAAAAAATTTTTCCAAAAAGTCCTCGCTATTGGAAAGAGTTCCCATATCCGTTTCCCAAAAGAGCATTACTTGATAGTTAAGGAGGGGGGATATAAAAAACTCAAAAAGCGGTATTTGTGTAAAAGAAGGGGCGCACCAGTCCAAAAATGCTCTTCCAGCTACTTTTGCTTAACAGGGGGATATGATATACTCTTGACAAAAGAAGCTTTGATTACAATTCAATATTCTATGTACTGCAGTCAGTGGTCGATTGCAATAAGGCATCTCTACATGAGATGTCTTTTATTATTGTTTTTATTCTAATACATGCTATAATAAACGAAAAGAGACGTGCTGGAACACGCCTCTAATGTAGAACCGTTAAAAAGACGGTAGCTTAATTTCAATGATTTAACCATCTACTCTCTGCTAAAGTGTTAGATGGTTATTTTTTGTCCTTATAGTCAATTATCAGCAAAACTAAAGTCGCAAAAGCGATCATCAGTTGAATTGCTTCAAACGTTGACACACGCTACTCCCTTCTAGGGATAAAGCTATGAACCATAGGCATCACCCCTTTATTAAGAGATTAGCCACCATCTTTTCACTTTTCTACAGCAATCATTATACAGATAACAAAGCTCATATGCTATAATATCCATAGAAATTTTTTCAATGCGGTCTATATTGCTAATGTAAACGTCTGAGAGTATTCTTAGGCGTTTACTTTTGTTTGATTCGACACATCTGACGAAAAATAGGACTCGTGATTTTTCACGCCACCGATTTGTTCAATGATATTTCAAACAAAAAAACAGACGTATATTGTACGCCTGCATAATTATCTATTTAAATGCTGTTACATTTGAAGCTTGTAACCCTCGTTTACCTTCCACTACGTCATATTGTACAGGTTGACCTTCTTCTAAGCTTTTAAAACCCTCAGTTAAGATCGCAGTATAATGAACAAAGATGTCTTTTCCATCTTCTCCAGCAATAAAGCCATAGCCTTTTTTATTATCAAACCATTTCACTGTACCTGTTTTCATATTAGAACATCTCGCTTTCATTATTCATTAGATTGTAGTATTTTGTAGTATTTTTTGGTAACAGATGGTCACAACGTTACCTTTGAAAGGTTGCAATAGTTACAATCAAGTCGCAACCAAAACGAACTAATAACTTTATCATACTACATTTTTCATTGAGTTTGTTTTGAGAAATTTACTCTCATCTCTCCATTTTTTACTTTTTTTGCATAATAGGTTATCGCCTCTTTGCTCCAGCAATCAGCTTCAATCAATCGTTTCTCGATTTCTGCCATTTGCCACCGATACATCAAATCAGTATATAACCCTGTCTTTTCAGCGTTTAAATTGCCTAAAGGAGCACCACCGCCTTTATTTCCTATTGCATTCTTGTTTCCATATGGCGCACCTTTCTTTTTAGGTATATGAATATAGAAAACTCCCTTAGAACGATTTAAACGATAATCACCATGAAATAGAGCGTGTAGCATGCAATTGATTCTTCTTGTTTTTTCTTTCGGATGATTCTTATTAATGATTTGATTGGCTACCATATATCTCCGGTGCTCTTTCCATATACTTTGTGTATTTATCTACTTCACTATTTGCTAAACGTTCTGAAATAAGCAAACGCATTGAATCTCCCGAAGCAATTGCATTCACAAAGTCCTGAAAAGTATTCTTTAATCCGTTTATTTGTTCGATATCTCCTGAATAAGAGCGCCCGATGACACGATACCCTTTATCATTTGAAATCTTCTCTAAACATCTTAAAATAGCTTTATTATTTGAAAATTTTTCATAATATTTTCTCATTTCTTGAATAGTAACATTGCTTTTACTAATCATTTCCAGTTCAGTCGACTGTTCTAACGAAATATCTTGGAAATAATGTTCATCAATTATTGATAGTTGTAATTCTAGTTCTTTATCTACTAAGTCTTGCGCCGTTTTTTGAATTTTTTCAAGGTTCGTTTTTGCCTCAGCATTCACTTTTTCATTAGCTTGTTGGCAATACTCTCCTGTATATCTTTGGTGATTCAAGTCAATCTCTTTCTTTAAATTCTCATTGATATTCTTTGCTTGATTTCCTAACTCACTTAACTTTGTAATTACCCCTTTAAAACTCATATGATACACCCTTTCTGTTCTTCGTTATCTAATGAATGATACGCAAAATTAAGTATAATCTCAGCGGATTCAATACGTATTTTGGGCGATTGAGATGGATCATTCATCATTTCTATTAATACATTTAAAGCATTTTGAGAGGCTTTCTGTATTTGATTATTTACTTCCCTCATTCTCTTACGCATTAAGCGCTGATAAACTTCTAAAAACAAATGATCTTCTAAGTACTTCTGCCCAGTATGCTCTTGTATATTCGCTTTTTCGCACGCTTGAGAAACACTACCACATTCAATCAAAGCCCTCAAAAAAATTTTTTGCCTAACGTTTAAATTTGACACATCATTCACCTCCTTGCATAAAAAAGACTACATTTCCCCAAACAAATGGAAAAATGTAGCCCTCTGGTTTGTCCAGTCAGACATTGTTATTCGCTTGTCGTTATTATACCATAATTAGAACATTTTCGGTATAAATTCATGATAAAACACATCTATTTTTTTATGATTTTTTCTCCTGACACTTCGCTTTTATAAGTAACTACATTATCTTGAATTTTTAATATTACCTCCCCAAAACGAACGTCAATTTGCATTTCTTGTCTTTCGCCTTTTTGATTGATAAAAATGATTCTATTTCCCATTATTTTGCCCTCCCTATATTCTCTTGCCAATGTTCTAGGTCTGCTTCCTCAATTTGAGCGATTAGCTTGGTCATGTCCTTTACTTGTGCTTTATAGGCTGATAAACCCTCTATACGCTCTTTTTCCGTTGTAGCGATGAAATAACCTCGATTTTCTCCGTTTCGCTTTGCACACACTGGCACGCCCTTTTTACGTAAGCTATTCACAGCTTCATAGATGATTCTCTCCTCTACATTTAACAATTGCCCGATTTCTTTGATTGAAATTTTTCTTTCTTGCCCAATCGGGATAAGATCAAGAACATCACTCTCCAATATATTTAATTGTTCCATTCGATCATCACTCCTTATATTTTGATAAATAAAAACGTCTTTCACCTACTTGTGAGGGGGTGGCAAATTGCCACCCCATTTTTATTTAGCAAACCCTAAACTGAAATATGTCAGGTTTTGTCAGGTTCTCAACGAGGTCGCTATTTGATACTTGGCTCTAATAAATAAAAAAATAAGGTTTTATTAGGTTCTTTGCGTATAGATAAAACTGATAATATATCCTAAAGTCCTCGTACATTAAGAACAATTTAATCAACGACCACAAAAATGTGGGCAGTGTTACCTTCCCAAAACCTCACTAGTAGTATACTAACGACCTAACGAATCGTTACATCATCAGCAGAGGAATAACCTAATCCATTTAGCTGTCCCACCTAACTAATGTTTCATCTATTTTCCATCTCTCAGCCAGATTACTATTGATATTTGACTTGTAATCGGCGAAAATTTAGGTTAGGTATATTACAAATTGTAAGGTGGCTCTTAAATTCCTACCGAATGCTGTATCGTCATGAACATTTTTGCCCAACACGGTAAAATCAATGTTTTTCATCTCCAACAGGTTTATCCGTTTTATCGGAAAAAACCGATAAACTGTTTGCTGTCTTCCGCTTTGAGTTTTTTCGCTTTTTTGTAATAAACCTATAAATGACATATTCGCACTTCCCTAGTTTGACCTGACAGAGTGAATCGTTCACCATCAGAACCTGATGCACTAATTCGATGCGTCAGAATATCTACACATCTTTCCCTACAAAATACGGTTCATCATTTACCAATCACCTTCGCATTATAAAAATTTGTTATTTTAATCCTAATAAAAACTAAATTGGTATACATAAATCATTTTCGTTTTATTAAACTAATATTAATTTTTGTTGAACATTTATTAATGTTGGTATACCACCGGTATGTCACTTGGTATACCACCGGTCTACCAAATGACTACCAGAATTAATGCAAACATTAACCCCGTTAACGATGGAATTTGACGGAATTAATCCACTAATCTCAGCCCTTGATACAGCGCCATTCACGTTATAAACTTTCTTGTAAACTACTGCGCCACTTTCTTGTAAACTATTTGCTGTTCACTTGTTGTGCAGTTGATGTTCATTTGCTGTTCAAATCACCGTTGAAACCCGCTATCAACAGCGCTATATCAACCTCTCTTGATGTTCACTTTCCTGCTTACTGTAATTCCTCCAGTAGATTTTCTAGTAAATTCTCCAGTAAATCATTCAGTAAAAATAGCATTGCCATTAGCATTTTATAGCTAGCTTTTTTTGCCATTCTTTTCTAGTGATTATTCACTAAAAATTACCCGATTCAATTTAAGTCCTCTAAAATTCGTTTTAAGGAGCTTTTGACATCTAGATATATAAATACACCTCAAACAATTTAAAAAGTCGCTATCGTGATTTTAGACGCCTTAAAATTAATTTTAGATAAATGTACACATCTCAAAACGAGGTAAAAATGTAAAATCAACCTCCAAAACATCTCAAAGGGTCGTTAGGGCTTGCCCTGACCGCCTGTAAGGCGCTTAGCAAAGCTTTATTCAATGCCAAGGATAAAATAAGCTGGGCTAGGATAAATCAACGTCTACCGCTAGCCCCACGCTCTTAAAACGGCATATCATCTCCAAATTCCCAATCAGACATCTCTTCTTGACGTTCCTCTTCTTCGTTCCTGATGTCCTCAAGCGTTTCTAAGCCTTTCGCTTTCCAATCGTTTAGAATGCCTGTGATATAGGCTAACGGCGATTGTACTTCGCCATTGCTGATTGTTTTGAGTATTGCCTCATGTAGCTTAGCGCCCCCATGTTCGTCGTACAGCCTTTTTAGTGTGCTACGGTCAATGTTTCCTAGCGGATGTTTTTCGCAGTAAAGACCACAGCAATCGTCAAACGTTGGTTCGTTGCTGGTGGTGCAATCAGCAGACACTAGGCTAACCTGCTCTTTGCTATGCTTTGCTAGCCTATGCTGACCTAACCTCTCCTGCCCTATGCTATTCTGCTCTTTGCTATCCTGCTCTATGCTATACTGGGTTGCCATTTGGTTGACCATTGGTATACCAGATGACATACCAACATTTTCTTGATATTGGTATGCTTTTGTCTCAGTTGTTATTAAATGCTTCTTCTCTTCAACATATATAGTCGGTTTATATCTATCTTGACGTATATAATTGTTTAATTGCCAGTCAGTTATCACAATAACTCCACTAGGAAACGTGATGATGAATTTTGAATCTTCTAGTATTTTTAAATCTTCTTCGCTCGATGAACAAGCACGAGCTATTTTCTTAGGACTTGCTACGAATCCATCATCATCTGCTTTCAACCCTAGATGGAAATACAAACTTTGAGAGGTCGGTGGCATTTCAAGAAATTTATCTGTATCAGCAATATCATTGGAAAACATTCGTCTATTCGCCATTTCCTACACCTCTATCATTCATTTTAATGCCGTCGTTAGTTGAAACAATGAATTTATTTTCCTCTAACGTTTGTAAATACTCTTCTGAAATATTTGCCATTCTAGCAACAGCTTTCGGCTTATGATTATAGCCATTCTCATCAGCATGGATACCTAGTTGGAAATATAAACTTTGTGCTTGAGAGGGCATACTTAGAAATTCTTGTGTGTCTGCTATCTCAGGGTCAAAAGCATAGTATTTTCTATTAGATACTGTAACTTCTGCCAGCCCTAACTCTTCTAACAACCTTACCGTCTTTTTTATGTCATTGATTGAGTGGCGTATCTTTTCTGACAATTCAAGCCAATGTAGCGGTATTGCTCCGCCTTCGTAATATAAAATACTTATGATTTGCAATTTTAGCCATATATTAGTGTAAACACGTTTCTTGCTTAAACTATCTAGTTTATTCACTCTTTCATCTGTAAAAGGAAGGTTTTCCACTAATGTTAAATATTTCGTTTCTTCTATCATTCTGCTACCTCTTTTCTTGTATATCCTAATTCCTCAAGCTTGTTTTCGATGTATTCCTTACCCTTTTCTGTCCACTTAGGAAAACCATTGACATAGACCTTAAAACCCCTATTTTTAGCCCAACCATTCAGACACCATTTATATTTACCGTTAGCTAATTGTTTTTTTCGCAAGAGATTTTCATTCTCTAGTATTTGATTGACTAGATTAGCTCCCTTAACCCCTTTGAAACCATACGGCGAAATGATTTCTTGTAAACTATATGTCTGTTTATGCTCTTCAAGATGCTTTTTTATCTCTTGTTTGATCGCTTGTTCTTCTTTCTCACGCTTCAACTCGCTGTACATTGTGCTTAACTGAATGTACTCATCATCTGATTTTTTTATTCTCTCGGTTAAATTCGCGATAACTCGTAAAGCTTCTGCGTATGACTTTGGGAAATTGTTAGCTGGTTGCTGTATTTGCCGTTGTCTTAGCCTGTTTTCCATCTCGTTGAATGCTTGGATATACTTCAATTTGAAATCATCTGCTTTCTTGCCTGTAAATCCGAAAGCGATAAAAGCAAACCCGTCACGATTCATGTAGTACAATCTTTGTTTTCTGCCTCGAGAATCTTTGTATTCGCCCTCAGCGTACATGTTTTTGTAATCGGCGGAATTTTCGACCGATTGAATTTTAGCGTCTATTGCTTCAAGAACATGCTTATGTTGTTTTCCAAATACTTCAGCAATATGCAAACTAGTTGTTACAACTTGATTATTTTTTACTTTGACTAAATTCATTCTGTTACCTCCATTGATTCGGCAATTTCAACTAAATCAAAAGAATTATCGCTTAAAGCATTGATTGCTCTTTTTATATTGTCCATTAGAATATCTGCTCCACCTTCGTTCATGAAAGAAACATATAAACTTTCAACGCCTTCTTTGTCTAGTACCGCTGCAAAATGAAGCATCTCTAAATATTTGTTAATAACTTCTAAACGTTCTAATACATCGTCATTTTTTTGTGTAATAGCCATTAATTTTTCACTTAGTTCCATTGCTTACGCCTCCGTTCTCATGCTCCACCACATAAAAGTCATAGCCTATATATAAATAAACACCTACAGGAACAACACATACTAGCCACAAAAAAAACGGCAACCATTTTGTAAATGATCCAATAAGAAAAGCGAACAAAAATAGATTTCTACGCTTGTTCATCGGCTGTTCCCTCCACATCAGAATAGTCTAAGATAAGTTCAGATAATTCTTCCGCTCGATCACTTAGCATTTCTAGAGTCCCTATTACATTATCTAAACCACGATTATTCACCAAACTATGAAAGATTAACGCTACATCTTCACTATTTTTAGCTTTAGTAGTTTGGAACTTGATACAATCTAAATAATTGACAATCACTTTCATGGGAGCTTGTAAATCTACCACTTCATAAGCAATTTCATTTAATTTTTTCATTTGCATTTCCTCCAGTTTTGAGGGCGCAAAAAAGCCCTTATTCGTTTGTTTGAATAAGGGTATAGAAAAATACCCTTATACTTTCACGCACAGCAAACAAGCCATGCCATTGACGTATAAAGGCATACAGTGATATTATATTTGCATGCCGTTTATACGGTACACTGCTCTCTAGTTGTTCTTGCCGTCCAAAGTTCGAACAGCTAGAGAGTACTTTTTATTTATCAGACTCTAAAATAAGTTTGATTCCTTTTCTGATGACTTCAGTTCGAGTAAGCTCGTGCTTTTCAGCATAAGCTTTTATTTTTTCGTCCGTTTCTTTATCAATACGGACTTTTACATCAACATTCAAAGGATTTTCTTTTTTAGGTCTGCCAATGCGTGGACTCATCTCATCACCTACTTTTTGCGTTCCACAAATACATATTAATATTTGAGTTCCGATAAGTCAAGCACTTTCCCAAAAATATAAACTGCATGCTTTTATTCTATTGTCAATGTGCTATACTAGAGAAAAGATATATAGGGATGTTCCCTACTTTTCCTGCCTTTTACTCTGTCCGCCAAGACTAATCGAGTAAAGGCTTTTTCTTTTCTCTTGTACATGTTTGTTTTCTCCTATGCGGTTTGCATTCCAGACAAGCGATTATAAATTTTTTCACTCACTGAAAACTTCAAGCCATACTTCTCTCTAATAATCATTAAATCGATAATCTCTGATAAAATCGCTTGACGATCTGCTAACATCTCCGAAGACATCTCACTTTTACTAATCATCTTAGAAAGTCCGTATTTGTTTGCTATAGCTTTATTGGCGATTGTGTTAGCTACAATATGATTAACAGGTACATCATCAATAAACGCTTGTGATAACCGTCTCATCTCTTCTTTTTGATGTTCCTTATCTAACATGCGAAAAACTTGGAAACCTTCAAGCCCTGATGATTGACGTAATTCTTTAATGACCTCAAAAACCCATTCTTGAAATACTTCTGCTTCTGGCTTATGACTGCCAAATACTGCTTTATAAATTCCAAACTCAGATACGAGAATCCTTGTATTTATCGAATCGTCCAATTTGCACGATACGGTATACTGGCTAGGAACTAATTTCATCATATTTCTTGTTTCTGCATATCCCAGCGCCTCTGCTACATCTTTTGCCACTGCATACCATTCATTATTTACATAGACAAAGCGAATTTTATGCCCGTTCCATATCTCTATCTTCATACTCATAAAATTATCCTTTCTGTGAGATGTCATCTCACGACTATTTGTTTTACGAAACTATGTGCTTGCCTGATTACTGCTACACTCTGGCATGGTGGTTTTATAAATCATTTTCTAGTAACCAAGCTCGTATTTGACGTTTACTATAAACAACCTTGCGAGATGATAGCGTTCTGCCTTGTGGCAATCCCATCGCCAGCAATTCCTCGAAATAATCACTAGAAACATTGAGAAACCTCTGACATTCCGCTTTACTCATCATCAAGTCACGATCCAGCTCGCTATCTCTACGAGCGTCTTCAATCGCTTGTAACATCGTTTGATAGATACATTGATAAATACCATTCAATTGTTCTTTTGCCAGCGTGTGGCTTACTTCTAATTGCAATTTCTGCGGTTCGGCTACAGTCATCTCTACACCTCCTTTCTTCCCAACTTTTTGGGAAACAATCATCCCCACTTGTGGGGATAATTAACAACCGTACCTGAAAGTACACTTATTAGGTGTCGACCAAATCGACCCCTTTTAACAGCCCCGATATTTCCGGTGTTGCTACGCTTTCCGTTCAGCTAACAACTCATCAATCGCTTTTTCTACTCGTGCTTTGCGATCATCACGCATTTCTGTTCGTAACCATACAGATAAATTACTTTGCGCAATACCGACTTTATCCGCTACCTCCCAATATAAAATACGATTTGATTCAATTCTTTCTCTGATTTTTGCATTTGCTTTCATGTAAACACCTCGTTTATTTTCCATAGAATCGATAACAATTCGTTGTCAAAATTTTACAACAACAACGAAAAGGAGTCAACAACAAAACGTTTTTTTATTTTTGTTGATATCTCAAAATGTAGCCAGTATACTAGTTGATAAAGGAGGTGTTTTGCAATGAATAGACTTCGTCAATTGCGCGAAGAAAAAGGGTATTCCCTTAGAGAATTAGGCTTAAAAGTAGGTATGAGTGCTTCAGTGTTAGGAAATTACGAACGGGAAGATAGACAACCGAAGTTAGATGTCTGGGAAAAGCTAGCAGATTTCTTTGATGTTTCCACCTCGTATATTATGGGTATTTCAGATGAAAGAAACGAAGTGAACGAGCTATTGAAAAGAAAAATAAGTAATATGATAGAACAAAAAATAAACAGTACAGACGAAGAAAACGAAGTATTGTTCTTTTTAAATTTTCTGATTGATGATATTACAAATTTCGTTAATGCGTTGATATACGAAAAAGATAGCGAATTTCAAGTTAGAATTATAGATAATATGTCTAGCATTGTTAAATTAATGTCTTCTATGGTTGCTGAAACAGACAAAAAGAAAATAACAGAAATAACTAGAAATATATATTTTATAAATGATCTGTACACTGGCAATTTATTTTATAGTTATACTATAGATAATGGGCGGGAATTACTTAGCCCTGTAGAAGCAAACGAAATTTTTTTAAACAAAACAACAGCTATCAATCAAAATATTAACAAAGAGTTTTTCGATTGGTTTGCAAAATATTATGATTAAACTCTTAAATATTTCAGATGATTCTAACATCTCAAATAATACTTTTTTGCTAAATATTCAAGGTGTCACAACTAGTAAATTTCGCTAGTAGTAAAGCTTCTTTTGATTTGTGAAGGAGGGACACATATTCTTTTAATTTTTTTCTTTCTTGTAAAAAAACTCTACGTGAGATGCTCATTCATCTCTAAACATATATTTTTTACATATCTACACTATGGCATGGTGGTAGATAGGAGAAAAACATGACACAGATTAAAAAGTATACAAAAAAAGATGGTACAACCGCCTATATGTTTAATGTTTACGTAGGAAAGAATAGCAAAGGGAAAAATGTTTATCGTAAGCGACAAGGCTTTAAAACGAAGAAACAAGCACAAATAGCGCTAGCGAACCTATTAAAAGACGTTGAGGAAAACGGCGTTGAGAGAGATGAATCAGTAAAGACATTTAAAGACTTATATGAGATGTGGTTAGCTCAACATCGCTTAAATGTAAAACCTTCTACGATCGCTTTAAATAGACGTTTTGTAGAAAAACATGTCTTGCCTTATTTAGGCAATTATCTATTGCATGATATTACCGTTGTTTACTGCCAAACCCTCGTTAACAAGTGGTTTAAGCAAGGCTACAAACAATATCCATATTTTAGGAAAGTAACAGCTCAAATTATGCGATATGGCGAGGCAATGGAATTGATGAATAACAACCCAATGGCAAAAACAATTTTACCAAGAGCGCAACAAAAAGAAAAAAAGTTACAGTACTACACGAAAGAACAACTCATTCATTTTTTTGAATGCTTAAAGCAGATAAAGTCCATATAATTGTGTAAAAGATAAAAGGCCATGTAACAGCCCTTTTACGGTACAATGTTTTTAACCACAA
>NZ_QPTY01000048.1:0-14047 GCF_005236045.1 Enterococcus sp. VV15 | reverse complement strand
CCTTGCGCAATTCCTGTGATAAATCCACCAATTACTGCCAATCCACCAGAAATAATCCCTGGTAAAGCTGCACCTATAGCTGCTAGAATTCCCTTTAAGGCTGTACCAAAATTCGCACCAAGTTGCGGACCGTATATTTTGATACCGTCAGCTAAATCAGAAAAAGAATCTCTGATGGTATCTATCCCTTTTCCAATATCACCGCCACCTAAAGTTTTAGCAATGAATTTAAAGGCTTTTATCACTAATCCAATTGGTCCTAACAAAGCTAAAATAACAGCTTCAATTGTTTTAATCGCTATACCAAACCAATCTATAGAACTTGCCGAATTTGTAGCGTTTTTCCCTATATTATCGATAATAGAAGCAACTTTATCTCCAATTCTTGAAATAAGTTTCAGTCCATCTGCAAAAAGTTTTGATACGGATTGTGATTTAACAAAATTTCTAAGCATTTCTTTGGCTTTGCCAATTAAATTATTTATGCTATTTCGGACATTTTCATTGGTTTTATATAAATATATCAAGCCACTCACTAAAATAGAGATACTAGCTATAACAAGAGCAAAAGGGTTCCCTAAAATTGCTAATTTCATCAATTCAAATGATTTTTTCACACCATTTATGGCTGATTGTACACTGCTCATAATTCTAATAGTAGAATTAAAAGCAAAAAATCCTCCTACAACAGAAGTGACTACAACACCCAGTATTCTAAATACTGTAGCATTACGTTTTATAATCTCTGTGATTTTTTCTATCATCGGAATTATGCTATCCATAGACTTAACCACTGAGTTCCCAAAACTATTAATAATTCCTTTCAAACTATCTATGTGTTGAGCAATAGTTTTCTCTGTCAATTTGTGAATGATTTCGTCTAGTTTAGTTATTATATTAGCAACATTTTTAGATACAGCATTTTTCAAATTACCAAACGAAGTAGAAATCCCCAAAGAATTTTCTCTTGCTAGACTAGCAAGCATTCCTGTTCCTGTTCCTAGCTCAATCAATTTATCTTGGAACTGATCAAATGTTACTGTTCCTTCTTTAAGCGCATTATAGAGATCTCTTTGAGCAGATTTTCCAACGAAGCCCATTGCTTCAGCTGTTTTTTGAAGAGCTAAAGGCATTGTTTCTTGAAGAGTTTTCCAGCTTTCTAGGTCAACTGTTCCTGTAGAAAGCATCTGGTTATACTGTTGCATACCACGACTAGCATCTTCTGTTGAAGCACCTGATGCAAGAAATGCATTGTTTAATGCTAAAACAGTATCTGTGGATTTCTCTAACTCTCCAGTGATTGCTGTCATTTGCTGTGTATTTGCTACAACATCATCTAATTTCGTTGGCAACCCGTCAATTCCGTCAGATAATTTGTTGATAGATCTCTGAGAATCTTCTGCACTAAATCCTAAAGCCTTCATAACTTTAGGAAATTTTTGCATCGTGTCGAAACGACTAATTGCTGAGTCTAATGAGTTCTTTAGAGCGTTAAAGGCTGCTGATGCAACTTTGATGAGGCCTAATGAAACAACCAGATTTTTAATTGAGGCACTTGCTTTATTGCTTTTACCTTCTAATTGATCAAGTCTCTTATTCAGTACAATAACGCCGTTACCATCGACATTAACTTCAATCTCGACTTTTCCATCAGCCATCACCTTCACCTACCTTCGCATCAGGCAATGCATATTTTTGCTGTAACTTTCTCATACGTTCTTTTTCTTTAGCGGATTCTCCTTTGCTTGGTTCCCATGTCCTGATCTGAATGATTCGAGCAAGAATGGTGTCGTCTGGCAAACTTTCAAGCAGAGCTTGAAATTCCTCCCACATCAGCTTGCCTTGTTCTTCAAACAAGTTAATCCCTATTTGGCGAAAAGAAGCATAGATATATTTAGCATCATGGACTAAACTAATATTATTTTTCTTTTTAATTGCATTCGGCATAGGGTTGCCTAAACGGTCAGTCTCAACACCTTCGCTACCGCTAACAGAAATATAGTTTTCTAAAATATGGTTAAATAATAAAAACTGTTGTTCAGATGAACCTTGAAAAATTTTTTCAAAGTCACTGATCAACAGTTCTAAACTCATATTTACTTTTTCTTCTGGAAATAAATCGACATCTTCCAAAATATCAAAAACGTCAAGTACGTTATCGAATGTTAAGTCAATAGGCATCTCTGTACCGTCAAACTCTATCGAAGTGACTAACGGGTCATTTAACCGCATCTAACCACCTACTTCTTTTTCTTATTTTTCAATGCTTTCTTTTTCAATAAATCCGCTTTCTTTTTAGAAAGGGTATCTTTACGTTTCAATACTTCCCTTTCAATTGCTTCTGCAACTTCAAAAGCAATCAGATCAAACAAGTCTAATAATTGATTGGCATCAGGATAAACAGAATAAATTTTTTCAAATGAACCTTCGCCAAGCAACGAATCGTATTCAACTTTAGCCAAATCTTTTGTCAGAGCAATAATCTTAATTGCGTCTTCTTTTTCTGGTTGTTCAATATTCTTAATCTGTTTAAGTTGTTGCTTAAGATTCTTAACCTGTTCCTCAAGTTCAGCTTGAGTATCAAAAAAACGCGTAAGTTCTTCTGGAGTAGTGCCAAAAAAGAATTCTACTTCTCCGATATTTATAGGAAACCCTTTTTTTTCGATTTGAAATGATAGTTTGTTCGTCATATTATCCTCCTGAAAAAGCTGTCATATTAAACAACTTAAAATTATTTTTTCGTTGAGATTTCATTATCAGAATTCTTCTTGTTGAGTCCCCCAGTTTTTATCTGGGGATTATCAGGGCTTCACAGCTGTGGATTCAGGTGTACTATCAAATGCAATACCACATGAGAAATCCCCATAAGCAGTAGCATCGCCGACCTGAGCAACAGGTTCTGTTACTGTTGCTTTTCCAACGCGTTGTTTTTTACCAGAGGCGGATATTACTTTGAACCAGACCTTTCGAGCATCACCTGATTTTCCAATCATATTTTCGATTGCTGCCATCGCAGGATCTTCTTCGTCATATAGTCCAGTAAACGAATAACCTAGTTGATGAGAAGTAACATCTGTTTCTCCTTCTCCGTTACCATCGTAATAACCAGTGGTTTCAGATTCTTCGTTCGAATTATCATCCACATTTGAAATCCACTTTGCCAACTCCAACCAGCCATCTTCGGTTGCTGCATTAGCATTATCGGTTGTAATTGGTTGAATAAAATAGCTTTGTAAGGCATTTTTTAATCTCATTTATTTTCCCCCTCGAATGTCGTTAATTTTGTTTGAAAATCCAATAAAAAAACGAACCAACCTTGCTCATCTGCATCGTTGATGAATGGTTTGCTCGTTATAGTTAAGTTATTAAACTCGAATGTGTCATCAGAACTAGCAACATCCTCTACACGTTCTAGCATATCTGAAATAAGCCAAAGGGTTTGCTCAATTTTAGAACCATCTTTTGACTTCATCGCAATTTCATAATTTAGTTGTACGTCTTTAATGCCATTATAATATTCTGTGATAGGCTGTCCGCCTGGTAATGGATAGATCACTAAACTTTCGTCAGCAGAAAGATAGCCTTTTTTCATTTTTAACGGTAGTTTTGGAATACTATTTATCTTATCTTTTATCCGATCGATAAAATCCATTACTTGATCCCAGCTCCTTTCAAATACGCTTTTTTCCAAGAAGGCATATACAGTGATTTTGCTTTAAGATCCCATCTTGGACCTGTTCCTGGTGTGCTATATTTTTTTCCGTTTAAGTAGAATTGCTTTCTTGCATACTTAGTTTCATAGAGAATAGCACTACCATCACTTTTAACATGTGCGCTTTGTCGAAGAATATTATTCTTTTTAGGTACAAATGGATTCATGTCAGCCATTGCTTGGTTGGCTAATGCGTATCTTCCTCGATTCATAGCCTGCGGACTAATTTTATCTCTAACCCCTCCAAGCTCAACTTTAACGCCCATTCAAACCACCTCTAGTTCGTGTGAATAAACGATATTCGAATAAGCTTCTGTCACTGTATCGATTTTTGTGAGGATGTGTTCTTTCCCATCGTAAATAATTAGTGATTGTTCTTTAAAATTCGGTAAAGGAGTAGTTAAGGAGTCGTAACAAAAAATCACTGCATTATAAAGCAACTGCTTGCCATTTGATGAAAAAGTGTACTGACTTCCTCGATCAATCCGACAATTTTCTATAGTCACATAATCCCCATAGATAGGTTTGTTATAGTCCCCTTCTCCTAAATATTCTCGATAAATAAAAGAATCCACTAGAAATTGAATTGGTGGTTTAGGCATTACCATAACGAAACACCTCGATGTAACAAGCCCGTCCCTTCTAAGTAGATATAAATATCTTCAGAAACAAGAGACTTGCTTTCGTTTTCTCCTGATGGGTTGTATCTGCTGGCATTAGAAATACTTGTTCTACCTGCTGAAAAACTCTGCGGAGCGTTATTGATACTTTCATACGTATCAGCTCCGACCTCATCAAAATAGATGATTTGAGAGCATAGAGCTAATTTGAACTGTTTTACACGAAAACCAATCGGATCATCTTTGATTTCATTTAGTTGATAAAACCGATTAGTAATATTATCCAAAACAGCTGATGCTTTTGTTAAATATCTTCTAAAAGTGGATTCGAAATCTTCTGTTTTTCCTGTTAAATCTTTAAATTCTTCAAAATTGATATAAGGCATGTTGATCCCTCCTTGTTAAAAGAAGAGGGAACTATGCCCCTCCTCCTGCTTCTGTTACAGTAACTTCGCATGTCGCTGTTTTACCATTGATTGTAGTACCAGTGATAGTAGCGGTTCCTTTGGCAACGCCTGCTACTCTACCTTGTTTTGGCGTTACGCTTGCGACAGATGCATCACTAGAACTAAAAGTTACTGTTTTATCTGTAGCTCCTTCTGGTAAAACCGTAGCCACCAATGTTTCTGTAACCCCTATTTCAAGCGTTAGAGTTGTTTTGTTCAATGTAACGCTTGAAGGGGCTACACTTTTGGGACGTAAGAAACATAGATTGCTTTTTTAGCGTTGTCGAATACAATCGCATCGTAATAATCTAAGCCTTTGATGGTATCACGGTAACCACTACGGTCCTGAGATGCCGGTACAGTATCCACAGTACCAAACTTAACAATCGGTGCCACTGCAGTTAGTGGAACGATAATGAAATTAAGTGTATCTTCAATAGTTACTCCAGAAAAACGATCTTTTGCAACTTTTAGAATAGGAACACCACCATCAATTTGAGCTACTGTTCGATTGATTCCATTGATAGACATTTGATTTGTCGTGAATGACTTGCTAACACCTTTGGCATTTTTTAATAAACGATAAGTAGCCGCTGATACAAACATTACGTAGCCACCAGGAACTTCATTATCAGTCATATATTCTTCAGCGGCATCATATGCAGCTAGAATATTGTCTTCGGTTAAAGTTTCATTCACTTTTTTACCAGCATTGTCATACATTACTTGAACAGCAACTTTGTCTCTGTGCGGGACAGTAATTAACCGTTTGTGTTCAGTTACAATATTGTTAATAGTTAGCGCAGCACTTTCAGATTGATCGAGTTGATCTACATCATAACCAAACCAGTCTTCGTGAGTTAATTTAATCGTCTCTTTTTCAATACTAATTTTATTGCGATTATTTTCACCATTTCGTTGATATTGTGTCGCGTCAACAAAACCAGACATCTTATTGATTCGAACTTCATTTACTCCGACAAAATCGGCTGCTGTAATACTTTTTGCACCTTGAGTTAAGACATCCCACACTTGAGAATCAGCTCTAAATTCTTTGTCAATGGTTGATAAATCTTTTGAGTCTAACACTAAAGTCATATTTATTCACCTAATCTTTCTTGAATTTTTTGTACAATACTTTTACCACCCGCTGTAGAACCAGCAGGATTTCCAGGGGTAACAATCGTTGGTGTCGGCGGAGTTGGTTCAGGGTCTTTTGCTTCTTGAAATAAGAATGATTTACTTTCTTGAAGTCCCTTTAATTGTTCTTCCAACCCCTGTAATTTACCGTCAACTACTTTAATAATGTCTTTATCTAGTTGACCAAGCACAATTTCTTCATCAAGTGCATTTGCTTCTTTTAAAGCTAACTTGATAGCAAAATCTTTCTGCTGTTCAGCAAGCTTTGTTTCAGAATCGGTCTTTACAGAATCGAATTTCTCTTGGAGCTCTGCTAACTGTTGTGTTAATTCTTCGTTACCTTTTGCAGATTCTTTGAGGATATCTAACTCTGTCTGGTTAGAATCAAGCTGTTCTTTAAATTGATCACGCTCTTGTTCTGCAGTAGCAAGAGTTTTGTTCAATTCAGTAACAGTCTGACCGTGTAACCCCATAACAGAATTCACTTGTTCATCTGTCAAACCTAATTCTTTCAGTTGTTCTCTCTTCATTTCTCTTCATCCTTTCGTGTTTTAACGTGGCTACGACCACGATGGAGCAGTTTATCTTTTACGCCTTAACAAGCTAAACAAGGCAAAATAAAAAACAGCTATTTTCTTAGCTGTTTACTGGTCATATCTAAAATCTTTCATCAATGTGTTAACTGGTGTATAAACTTTTTCCCTCGCGTAATTTCTGTCTAAATAATCATTAGATGCTACTAGTTCTCGAATTTGTTTTTGTGTTGCTCGTACTTTCCTTTTCCAATTTTCAGCATTGTTCGATCGTCCTAATTCCTCAGCGACCATTTGATTTTTTTTGAACTTAACAATCTGCCGTTCTAAGTACCGCTGTCTTTTTGTTAGTTCTGCAATTTTTTTATTTTCTTGTGCATCAAACTTAGGCTGATTATTTGTGTTGACACCAGGAATAAATGGGATATGCAGATGTTGACAATTTGTGCCTCGGTGACCGCCTGCAGTTCCATATTCTGCTTGCCAATACGGATCGTAGATGCTTCTGTATTTCCAATTAGTTGGCAATTCAGATATGGCCCTTAAATCAACAACATGACCTTGAATTTTTGAACATGCTTGTCTCGCTCCTGCATGGCTTGTAACTACTACTGTATGAACCCCATACTCGCTCATGCGGTCTTTTCTTAAGGTGTCATAGGTATTTGACAGGGTAGACTTTAAAACTGTTCTAACATACCGTTCTAGGCTCCATGCATGCCCTCCCTTATCGATAAAAGTAGACTTAATCCCTTTTTGAGCCCATTGCTGAATAGTTCTTTCCAAGGCTTCTTCAAACGTAAATAAACCACTGTTAAATGCAGCAGTCGTCTTATTAATAATCTCCGTATACATTTGAGTAGTGGCAGTTCCGTAGCCAAAATTGGTAGATAACAACGTTTGATTTACATAATTATTGATATCAAACCAAACTTGATCATGGTAAGCTTTCATGATGTCATCAAGGTTTGAAGGTAACGGGTTAGGGTCGTAAGGTAGTTGTTCGTCTAATTCTCTGACTATCTTTTCTCCAGAGCTGTCAAACATACTTTCAATTTCAGATTCAGCAATCCCTGTTAGTTGAGAAATAACTTTCGTAGTTTCTTTGTTGAATAGATGTAACTGCTGCAGTTTTTCTCTTTGCCAATCTAAAATATTATCGTGACCACTATTCAATCGTTTGATGATAATACGTATTAATTCACCTTCTAACGATTGATATAGATGAGCCATATTACTAGACCATAGATCCAGTTGATGAGGAGTGATCATTACTCCTCATCTCCCAACGCTTCATTTATTCTCTCCTGTTCAAACTCTTGATAGTCTATTTCAAGTGTTTCTGCTCTGATTTCATTTACTATTTTTCTCGCTTCTTTTTCTGTAACTCCAGTCAATTTTTGAATAGCATTTAATTTAGATGTTAAGCCAGCTGTTACTAGTTTAGAGTAATAATCAGCTTTGGCATCTTGCGATTGAAAAACTCCATCATCAAAATCGATGTTTATTCCCAGTTCTTCCATAGGCTTAAACAACTTATATGCCGAAGCAAGTTCAAAAATCGTAGTAATCAATTCTTTCAAGGCTTCTTCTACAATAAGGACATTATCTGATCGAGTAGAAAAAGTTTCCGAGTTTTCGCTAATTATCTCTGTCGCTGTTTTAACAGACTGACCATCAAAACTAAATGTTCCACTAGAAAAGCCTGTCTGGAGTTCAATAATTCGCAAAATGAAATTGATACTTGCTATAAATTCAGTAGATCGTAGCGATGGAACAAATTCATCAATAAAAGGTTCGTCTGATTTAAGCTGTTGAAAAACAGATGTTTTACTGTCAAATCGCTTTATTGGTTTTCCTTTGCTGTCATACTTGACTCTGAAAAAGTGATCTGATGCTAAAATTTTTCTTCTAGCTTCTTCAATTTCTCGCATAAACTCATCGTATTTTTCATTGATGTCTATTAATTGACGTTTAGCATTATCAATAACTCCAAGACTTAAAGGACTATCCAAATCAACATTATTTTTTCCTGCTAATTTGATATAGACAAAAAGAGGACGACTAAAACCTTCTAAAATGGTCTCTTCCTGTAGATTTTTGTACTTTTCTAAAGAGTTGAGAGGGATCCTCACACCAACTTGCTTTTGTTCTTCAGATCGATACAATTCGTTTCTAATGCGGTACTTTCCGTCAACCCATTCATGAAATTCTAGCAAAGTATAATAGATCGTCTTTTGTCCCTCGGATTGCTGAGTTACAGTAGCGATGGCTGCTTCTGAAATATCACTGGTATTGGATTGTAAAGGGAAGAATGTATCAGATCGACAAAATGAAATTTTGATTTTATCTGAATTAGTATCCACGTAAGGCCTCAAAGCTAACCCACCAATAGCATAACCAGCCTCTAGCTCTTCTCCGAAATTTTTCCTGAATTTATTGTCAGCAAATACCGACTGCAAAAATTCATCAGCTTTTTCATCATCTAAACTGATATTGCACCCATCGTTAAACACTAACTTAGATAACTTTCTGGATACTACTTTGGATACGTTCAATGAGTGAAAAGGGCGTGTCTGTCTATAACCATCGCTGTTAATATATTCCACGTCTGGATAAACATTTTTATAGATTTCTTTATTGTTCCTTATTCGCCTTAATTCGCTATCGCTCATAGCAATCTTTGGATGATCTGTAATGCTATTCAATGTTTCAACCATTCCTATTTTTGCACCTCCAATCCTAAACAAAGCTTTTAATTTATCGAACATTTCCCCACCTCTTTTCTAGGCTATGTAAGTTTTATAGAAATAATTGTTTCCATACCTCGCTTCATCGAGAGCATGATTATATTTATCAATCGGCAAGCCGTTATCATTTCTCACATACATGGATATTTCTTTTTCGAAATTGTAGTGACCATATTCTTCTCCATTTTCTAAGATAATGAATTGACCACTAGTCATCGTATTTTGAAGGCGTTCAATACCGACTTCAATCTTCAATCCATTACTCGAAACTTTATCAGAACTATTGTTATCAGCTTTGTCAGTATCAATGCCGATTAAATCTAATTCCGTTCTTAGTGTTTTACAGGCTGGATCAACAAAGAACCAATTCCAACGAGGAAGATGTTTCCATTTCGTGTAACACCACTCAACAAACCTTTTAATTTCTTTGGCATAGATAGACATTGCTTTCGTTTCTCCTATGTCCGTTCCACTGTGGTAATAGTTAGCTAAGCGATATAAATAGAATTTCCCTTCGTGATGAGTAACAACCCAAAATGCACAAGTCGTAGCATCTGCTTGCCCTCCATCCGCTGTAAAGAAGGTTTCTACTATATTCCCTTTAATAACAACAGCTTTATTTTTCTTGCCGAACATCGAATAAATAACACCTTGTGGTAAGACTCTATGACCGTACCAGTCACGTTCTAATAGATATTCACTACTTGATAATTCGTCATATAATTGTTTTTTTCTTTCTTCGTTTAAGATTGGATTATCATTTGGTGTCCAATGCCGAAATAAAAAACGTCCTGATTTCTCAAAACGTTCTAACAATTCCAAATTAGGATGATTAGGTGCTGGTGGATTTTGTTCACCTAAGTGATAGCGCCATTCAGCAGCAAACGTTCGTCTAAAACATTCATTGATAAAGTCTTTGTGCAATAGATTAAATTCGAGAAATGTCACAGAACCTAAAGACATACCCGTAATAGCTCCAACAGAGTTTATCTTTCCTCCACCTTTATAATAAATTTTCTTTTCACCGTTTGGAGCATATAGCAACAGATGATCACCATGTTCATCGTGTCGTATATCAGAACAACCATCAAAAATATGGACTAATCCCAATCCATCTCCATCCATAAACATCCGATAAGCTTGTTCCTGGTTATAAGCAGTTACGAGATGGTTCTGATCAGGTGATTGTAAATAGAAATTTGCCATTTTAAAGATGTCAGAAGTAGTTTTTCCACTCCTCGGTGTACCTTCATTCAATTCAAACGTAATACCATCAGTAGTTTGGTTGATATTTTCAATCTGTTTCTGACTGAATTGTAGCTGAGCCACTGCCATTTCCTCCTAATTTGACATCTAACAAGGAACGAAGTAATTCGTTGACTTTACCACTAGCGGTTAGCTTATCAGCAGTATTCTCAACAATCTTAGTTTCAGCTGATAATTTTCTAACTTGAATACTTGCAATCTTAGTTCTTTCAGCCTGTAACTCTAATTCATTGAACAACTTAATTGTTTTTGTTAGGTTATTGCTGATTCTCGTTAATGCTTCTTCTAACGATAAAATATTATCTATTTTCCGATAAGTTTTCCTTGTTACTTGTACATCTTGCATAACCTCTCGTTTGATTTCTAGCTTTTTACCATTTTTTTCAATCGGAGTTTTAATCTTTCTTAGCTGCTGCAATCGTTCGACTTCTTCATCATTTAGTCCAGCTTCAGCTTGTTGGATTCTCTTCATCATACGAAATTGTCTTATCTTAAGTAGGCGTATTTCTTCAGACAAAACAAAAGAAGGATCATCATTCAGACTAGAATAGATGTCCTTCTCTTCATCGCTTAATGTTTCGTAAAATATAGTTTCATACTCGCCTGTTTTCAAAGCGTTCTTGTTCCCAACTGGCGGTGATGCTCGGCTATTGCCTTTATTCCCTATGGCATTCTGATTGCCGATAGGTGCGCCACCTTGATTGGTAACGTTACTTTTGCCAATGGTAACATTACCTTTCAATTCAGCACTCCATTTATCTATAGATTTCCATTTTCTAACTTGTGAATCTGAAATATTTAGTTCATCTGCAATATCCTTTAATTGCTTTTCTCCGTTTGATTCCATCCAAATCCTTTTGGCTTCATCACGTCTTGGATCACGCTTCCTTGCCATTCAAACCACACCACCTCGCATTCTTTTTAGGTTGAGTTTTGTTTTCTAATTCTCAATATCCTTTAACATTAAATCAGCTTCAATTAATATCTTTAAATCGGAAACTTTATCTAACTTGATTTGTCCTGACTGGAGATTTTTAAGCCATTTACCAAGAGCTATACGAATAATCTTCTTATATTTATCAATAGATTCTGCTTTCTCCATCGCTTTTTCAATCTCATAATCTAAATCAAAGTTTTCGTTTTCCATTGTCTAAGCACCCCTACATCTGTTATGATGCTAAAAGATACAGAGGGTATCGGAAATCCACGCGTGGGCATTCTCTGTATCTTTTGGGGCTTAGTGTCCTCGTTGAAGTAGTCGGGTGTTAGCGCACTCGGCTTCTTTTTATTTAGTTTATCTTAATTGCCTTTTTACCTGTAAATTCTTCCCATCGATTAACGATTACATCTACATAGCGAGGGTCCAACTCCATTAAATATGCCTGTCTACCATTCTGTTCACAGGCAATCATTGTCATTCCACTTCCTCCAAATACATCTAAAACTTTTTCGCCTTTTTTCGAACTATTTTTTATTTGGTAATCAAATAAAGGGACAGGCTTCATAGTAGGATGTTCCCTATTCGCTAAAGGTTTATCGAACTCAAGAATCGTTGTTTGTTTCCGATCTCCATACCACTTGTGACTGCCATCATTCTTCCAACCATATAAACAAGGTTCATGTTGCCAATGATAATCTTGCCGTCCAAGAACAAGCGAATTTTTTAGCCAGATCAACTCTTGTTTTACTAAAAAATCAGAATCTAATAGAGAGTTGACAAAATTGACAACTTCTGACGAAGCATACCATACATAAAAAGAAGCCCCCTCTTTCAGATAATCAGTAACTGAATCAAAGGCACTTTTTAAAAACTCATAAAATTCACTAGAAGTCTTATTATCGTTTTGAATTTTTAACGAATCTTCTGTTTTTCCTTCGTAATTTACGTTATACGGCGGATCGGTAATGAGAAGATCTGCTTTATATCCGTTCATCAATAATTCGAGATGCTCTTTATTTGTACTATCACCACACATTAATCGATGATTACCTAGTTGGTAAATATCCCCTAATGTTGCTTTAGGTTTCTCCGGAAGCTCAATTTCAAATTCATCATCCATCGCTTCGGTTTCCATATCCAACTTCATATCATATTGTTCTATAACATCTTGTATTTCTTCTTCAGCAAATCCGGATAAGTCAAGATTTTCAGCATCTAACTCTTTTAATAACAAAGCCAGTTTATCGTCAGCCCAATGACCAGAAATCTTATTGAGAGCCACATTAAGTGCTTTTTCTTTATCAAGAGGTAAATCTACCACTGATACCTCTATCTCTTCATACAGCTCCAAATCTTTAGCCACAGCAACACGTTGATGACCGCCGACAAGATTTCCTGTACGTTTGTTAAAAATTGGCGGATCAACGAATCCAAATTCGAGAATTGATTGTTTCAGTTTTTCATACTCATCCATTCCTGCAGTAAGTTCGATTCTCGGATTATAATCAGCAGGTTTTAAATTTGCCAACTTCATTATTTCGATTTGCATTCTAATCCCTCAAATTCTTGTTAATATTATTTTGAATGTTTGGTTCATCAAAGAAACCATGACCGCAATAAATAAGTTTGCATTTATCAATTTCATTTGGCGTAGCTTCTCTGGTCATTTCAATGATGGAGTACTTCTTTTTGATCTGGACTGATTGAACAACTCTCGATGGATCGTTTGTGTTCGGTTGCGGATATCTGTTAGATAATGATACATACCAGTAGTTTCTCATTATGTATCACTCTTTCTGTTGGTTATTGGCAGAAAAGGTTCGCATCATAAACTCCATAGCCTGTCCTTCATTAAAACCTTGTATAATAAGCTGATCGTAGAAATACTTAGCTTGCTTTGCGATTAACGTTAAGCTTTTTTGAGTTTCGTAGAATGTCGCCTCCATAGTCTGATTCGCTTCATTCGTTTTAAATAACTCTCTTAATTGGTTTTCGTTCATTAGTTTACTCTCCTTTCAAAATAAAAAGACCACTCAATGAGTGATCTGGATTGATTTTCTATTTTCACATGATATAATAGAGATAGAAAAAGAGACGTGCTGGAAACACGCCTCCAATGTAGAACCGTTAAAAAGACGGTGGCTTTTGGATAATTTACTTTTTAAACCATCTTACTCGCCAAAGTAAAAGATGGTTTATTTTTTATTGTCGTTTTTGATAGCCAAAACTAACATTGCAAAAGCAATCATTAGCTGTAGCGCCTCAAATACTGACAATTCAGGCTCTCCTTTCTCTAGATTTGATACCTACATACATAAGCATCACCTCCTAGAATGGATTGCCACCATCTTTTCACTTTTCTACAATACATATTATAAAACAAGGTTAGCGGGTTTGCTAGCCTTATTTCTATGTACGCAACCTACACGTCCGTCTAGCGAACCACCTCAAATCCTCAATTCCACATCCTCAGTTGCTATTTATGCTTTTTGGGTCAGATACTTATCACACTGTCCGGTGTAAATAAGTCCTCCCAAAGTCGCTGGCAAGGAATCGAACCTTACATGGTTGCCGAAGCATTGACCTAGCACGCATGCTTAGCGTCTACCCTTTCCGCCACAACGACGTAATTAATAGATA
>NZ_QPTY01000047.1:0-14260 GCF_005236045.1 Enterococcus sp. VV15 | reverse complement strand
GAAAATATATTAAGTTTGATCAATGAGAGACCGGTAAAACATTGTATAGTATTTTACACAGGATTATGGACTTGACTAAAAACATGAAGGACAAATCTAAAAATTAGTGTTCTACAAACTCTCGAATAAACGGCGTCCAAAAATCAGGTTTTTCGGAAATTTCAAAAAAAAAACGAGCAATACAAAAAGCGTATTGTTCGTTTTTTTCTCCAATTTCTCAAACCTAAACGACTTTTGTCTCGACATCACTAACGACAAACGGTGGAAACAAAAAGCAACTCCTTCTTTTTTTGGAGCTGAAAACTCCTATTCTAGTCTTTTATTCAGCTATATGTGTTTGTTTTTATAAAAATAAACCGGTATTCCTAATAAAGTCACGACAATCCCAATCATCGCAAGCCCTGTCTGAGTGAATAACGTCATGCTCAAAATAAAGACAGCTCCCACGATCGCAATCAAAGGAACAACAGGATATAAAGGAACTTTATAAGGTCGAGGCAAATCAGGTTGTTTCTTCCTTAAAACAAATACTCCAACAAAAATAAGTAGGCTAAACAACCACATCACAAATATCAACATATCTGTTAATAAGTCAAATGAACCCACTGTCATCATGATACAAGCAATCACTAACTGAAAGATAGCTGATGTATAAGGTACTGTAAATTTCTTTGAAAGTTTTGTCAGCTGGTTGCTGAAAGGTAGCTCATTTTCTAATGCCATCGCATAAGGAATGCGTATCCCTGTAAGCGTATAGCCATTCAATGCACCATAAACAGAAATCAAGATACCAATTGTCACGATTTTCCCGCCAATTTGACCAAAAATAACACCAGAAGCATCTGAAGCAGCATTGAGATTCCCTGCAATTTGATCAATAGGCAGTGTTTTTAGGAACACATAGTTGATCAATAGATAAACGACTGTGACAAAACTCAAGCCCAAAATAATTGCTTTCGGTAGGTCCTTTTCTGGATGCTTCATCTCACCAGCCATTGCGCCGACACCTAGCCAACCATCATAAGCAAACAATGTTGCCAATAACGCACTACTCAATCCTTGCGCAAATGAAACATCTTTTCCTGCTTCAATCGGTAATAATTGCACAGTGCCATTGCCAGGAGTAAGCAAACCCCAAATCACGATAACTGCAAGTGGGATCAACTTGATCACTAAGGTAGCAGATTGCACAGTCGTTCCTACTTTGGTACCAAGCAAATTCAGAGCTGTGATCGAAATTGCTGTGATAATAGCAATAACTAGTAAATAATTCGTGGATAATTGTAATAAATTGATCAATTGTGTAGCAAAGATGATGGACAGTGCAGCAATATTTGCTGGAAAATAAATCAAGCTTTGTGACCATCCAAGTAAGAAACTAGGCAATTTTCCATAGGATGCTTCGATATATTTTACAGCACCACCAGTTTCAGGAATCGCGGTAGCAAGTTCTGCTACGGTCAACCCCGCACAGATCGTCAAAAATCCACCTAGTAACCATACCAATAACGTCAAACTAGTAGACTGTGTACTTGCGGTCACTGCTGCAGTTTTAAAGAAAACTCCTGCGCCGATAACCGTCCCCATTACAGTCGCTAATGCACCGAATAAATTAATCTCACGTTTCAACTTACCTTTCATTCGCATCCCCTTTTTCGATTAGATTTTAGTATAACCTCCAGTATAACGGAGAATATTTCACTTTACCATTACTTTTCAGAAATTTTTACTGTAAATATCCCTCTTTGGGCGGAGGTATCCTAGCAAAATGTTCGTTATACTAATGAGTACGATACTAAAGGAGGAGAATTCATGGATTTTAGACGTTCCTATCCAAAAATAGCCGATTTTTTAGAAAAAAAAGAGCCAATTACTAGAAAAAATCAACTGCATTCTCGCTGGCATTGGCTTACCTTGATCCTATTCGGACTATTGACTGTTGCTACTTTTACCCAACAAATCTTTTTACTACTTGCTTCTATAGTGGTCGTTGCTTTACTAAAAGGACCAGGAATGATCTTTTTAGGCACGATCTATGCTTTTTTGGTAGGCTTATTCCCACCAATCGGCATCGTTTTGTCCGCTATTTTTTTCTTACTGAATCTGGGGACATTAGCCAAAAACTGGCGACTCTCATTAACAGGATTCTTTTTTTATGGCTATCCGATTGCTGCGATGTTTCTAAGAGTTTGGAGAAATTGGGACAATATTTGGTTTCTCACTGGGAGCTTAGCCATTGGCTTGCTTGTGCTCCACCTTCTCCTGACAAAAATTTACCAACGTTATGGAATCGGTAGAACGATTTTTTGGTATCTTTTCTCGCTACCCTTTGTTTTTCTGACGGCCCTTTTGCCGAAACGTTTAAAAAGAAGAATCAAGCTTCTACCCAAATCATGATCGATCACTATTCTTAAGTCAGAGATACGAAAAATAGGAAAAATTATTTTGCATATCTTTGACTTATTTTTTATACTTTTTCAGCAATTCAATAATTAAAATGGGCTGCTTTATTCATTTAGAACAGGAATAACAGGTTTTAGGATAATCCATCCATTCAGGATAACAACTTTATTAATCTATAAAAAGAACGGATACTTAAAGACCGTATTGTTAAGTTACTGCTCTCAGAACAATCGCTCATCTCTCTGATAGGAAAGAAGAAAGATTTTGGAAAATAACACACCCTTTTTTCAACGATCTAGATCGACTTTCATGAAACATCTTAGAATTTCTATCAACGTACTATTCACCATAAATTGGTTCCAAAGAAATAAGTGGATGAAAAAATTCAGAAACAACAAAAAAGAGACTGAGACAACACGTGTCTCAGTCTCTTCTAGTCTCTCTAAAAACGGATAAACGGTGAGACAAACGTCGCATCTTCGGAAAATAAGCCGAAATTCACCAAAAATTTGAGAAACAATTTTCGAAAAATCCCTTCTTATTTCTTGATGTGAAACACTTTTGTCTCAACCTCCTTTCCAGCATCGAATCATTTGTACTGGACTTTTTCTTTATTAAGCAATTTCCGAGCCATTTGGCATTGATTTAGGCGCTTCGACTACTTGTAAAGAGCCGTCTGGTGCTTCCGCTGAAAGAATCATTCCTTGGCTGATTTGGCCACGCATTTTACGTGGTTTCAAATTCGCTACAATCACTAATTTTTTCCCTATCAATTCATTTGGATCAGGATAAAATTCTGCGATACCAGATAAAATTTGTCGATCTTGACTATCGCCTGCGTCTAAACGGAATTGCAATAGTTTATCTGCACCTTCAACTTTTTGACAGTTGATCACTTCTGCTACTTTCAATTCTACTTTTTCAAAAACATCAAATTTAATTTGTTTTTCTTTCGTAGAAACTAGTTCAGTTTCTTCAGGATCCCACTTCACTGTATCTTCATTTGTCTGAGTGCCTTCAGACATTTTTCCTTTGATATAGCTGACTTCTTCTTCCATATCTAAACGTGGGAAGATCGGTGTTCCTTTTGAGACCACTTTTGTACCAGAAGGAAATTCACCGAAGTGTAGTCCTTCAAGATTCATCATTTCAGGATCCAATCCTAATTGAGTAAAGATTTTTCTTGGTGTTTCTGTCATGATCGGTTGTAACAGAATCGCTGTGATACGTAGAGATTCTGCCAAATGGATCATCACACTATCCAATTCTTTTTTCTTTTCTTCATCTTTGGCTAATACCCATGGTTCTGTTTCATCGATATATTTATTTGCACGAGAAATCAACACCCAAATCTCAGCCAAAGCGGTATTGAATTCCATTTTTTCCATTGCATCATGGTAACGTCCAACGACATTCGCAGCAGTTGTAGATAATTCACTATCAAATGGCGTCACCAAAGAAGCATAATCAGGTACGACCCCATCACAATATTTATTGATCATCGCAATCGTACGATTTAAGAGATTCCCCAAGTCATTGGCTAAGTCATAATTGACGCGCGATACAAAGTCTTCTGGTGTGAATACGCCATCAGAACCAAATGGTACTTCACGTAACAAGTAATAACGTAATGCATCCAAGCCATAACGCTCAACCAACATTTCTGGGTAAACGACATTGCCTTTTGATTTAGACATCTTACCGTCTTTCATCAATAACCAGCCATGTCCAAAGACTTTTTTAGGTAATGGCAAGTCTAAGGCCATCAACATGATTGGCCAATAGATCGTATGGAAACGTACGATTTCTTTTCCGACCATATGAACATCTGCTGGCCAGTATTTTTGGAACAAGCTATCATCGTCTGAACCATAGCCTAGCGCCGTGATATAATTGACTAGAGCATCGATCCATACATAGACCACATGTTTGGGATTGTTTCTCACTGGAACACCCCAAGTGAAAGTTGTTCTTGAAACTGCAAGGTCTTCTAGACCTGGTTTGATGAAGTTGTTGATCATTTCGTTTTTACGAGATTCCGGTTGAATAAATTCCGGATGTTCTTCATAATACTGAAGCAAACGATCTGCGTATTTACTCATACGGAAGAAATAAGATTCTTCTTTGACTAGTTCTACTTCATGACCACTTGGTGCTTTACCACCGATCACGTTGCCTTCTTCATCTCGATAGACTTCTGCTAATTGCGTTTCTGTAAAGAATTCTTCATCGGAGACAGAATACCATCCTTGATACTCACCAAGATAGATATCTCCTTTTTCTAGTAGACGATCAAATACTTTTTGGACTGCTGCTACGTGATAATCATCTGTTGTACGAATAAATTTATCGTAGCTGATATCAAGTGTCTTCCATAATTTCTTGACATCTGCAGCCATCTTATCCACATATTCTTGTGGTTCCACACCTAATTCTGCTGCTTTTTTTTCTATTTTTTGACCGTGTTCATCCACCCCAGTTAGATAAAACACATCAAAGCCCATCAATCGCTTATAGCGGGCAACTGCATCACAGGCAATTGTAGTATAAGAATTCCCAATATGAAGTTTCCCACTTGGATAATAGATTGGCGTAGTAATATAAAAAGTTTCCTTTTCTGCCATGGGGCTCTTCCTCCTTTATCGCATGATGCGAATTCGTTTCCTTGCTAGTATACCATAAAACAAATAGACTGTTACCATTTTTTCGTTAGCTCGCAACAAATGAAACCCATCTACCGATTTTTTTCATTTGAAAACATGCTATAATAAAAAAGGTTTGGAAAGACCCCTTTTTCTATTTAATAAATCGTACCTTTACTGAATTTTTTGAAAACATTCGATCATGCGTATCGATTTGAAGTACGGGGTTCTAATATTAATCTCTTAGCATGAACACTTAGGAATAACAGCGATCATTGCATGCCCTGACTAGTTGGTTCGCATCCATACTTTTTACGATCGAACATCAAGGGCGTTCTTTACTTATACCATGTTTTCTCGTAAAAATCCCTACACCTTTTACACTATTTACTACCATTCATATCATTTAGATAAACTATTTGACCAAGAGAGGTTGGAATCATGATGAAAAAAAAGCATCTTTATTTCACTATCAGTATCGCAATTCTTTCACTTGTGCATTTATTGTTCAGCTATTTTTATGTACGCATGTATGGCTATTTTAATCTCCACGGAAATTTGAATAGTTTCGTGTTGGTTTCTCAAATACTCCGTTTTGTCTTGGATGCCTATATCATTGTTTGTAGTTTTTTTGCTATCCGAGAAGAAAAACAAAAAATATTGCCTTTTTACTTACTGTTCTTTCTATTTAATTTGATTCTGCCATTTTTATTCCATGTGTAACTAAACAGCTATTTTTCCATAGGAAATCTTTGGTTTTCTGATAGAGTCTGCTACAATGAAGTAAAAAGGACCCTGCAATCGAGCTAGAAGGAGGACATATAATGAAACAGTTTGCTTCTAAAGAAGAAGAAAAACAATATTATGAACATGAAGCAAGTGAAGCTGATTTTCTTGCTTGGTATCAAAAGCAAGAACGGCCAGAGTATGATAAGCCTTCTTTGACTGTCGATATTGTCTTAATGTGCTATAACAAAGAAGAAGATCAACTAAAAATCTTGCTCATTCAAAGAAAAGGACATCCTTATCGCAACTCATGGGCACTACCTGGTGGATTCGTACAAAAAAATGAGTCTACAGGAGAAAGTGTACTACGAGAAACCAAAGAAGAAACTGGCGTAGTGATCTCCCAAGAAAACATCGAACAACTCCATACGTTCAGTACACCTAATCGCGATCCGCGTGGCTGGGTCGTAACTGTTAGTTATTTAGCATTTATTGGAGAAGAGCCTTTGATTGCTGGAGATGATGCAGAGGAAGTCCAATGGTTCACATTGGAACGTCAAGGAAACAAGATCCATCTAGCCAGTGATGATGTCGCTATTTCTTTGGATTTACTGACCGGTGAGTCCTCTGGTAAAGACACTTTGGCATTTGACCATAGCGAAATCATCCTCAAAGCCTTTAATCGTGTGGTAAATAAAATGGAGCACGAACCCCAAGTACTCCAAGTTTTAGGAAAAGATTTTACGATTACTGAAGCGAGAAAAGTTTTTGCAAAATTCTTAGGCATCGATTTCAAAATGATCGACCATTCTAATTTTAAAAAAGCAATGCTTCAATATTTCGATGAGATCGGTGAACGCCCTGTTGGTATTGGCCGCCCATCCAAAATCTACCAGCTAAAGCCAGGGAATGACGAATAAAACAAAAAGCAGAAAGAACAAAAGACTCACTTTTGTTCTTTCTGCTTTTTGTTTTATCATAATTAGTGAGCTTTTCTTTAAAGAAAATTCCTAGAAACAAAAACAAGTTATGTTTTTTATTAGCAAGGCGATCCCTGGCACCCCTACCAGTTCGATTATTCAAAAATCACTTGTTTACCGATTTTTTCTAACTCCATACTTTTTTTGTCAGGTGGTTCATTCAATTGCTGGTTCACATTGATAAAAAGCAATGTTTTATTGTACCACTGCGCTTTATATCGCAATTTTTTAATCAATTTATACCAATCTTGCAACTGAAAATCGGCTGAAGAAAGTTCAGATGGAAAAGCTTCAACAAATAAGTAATCATAATTGCGGATCAAATTACCAGATACTCTTTCCAAGTAATCTTCTTTTTGTAATTTTTGTTTCTGATAAAGATCCATTACTTTTCTCTTTTGTTTCTGATAATTTCTAGCATTTTCCAAACGAGCTTTTCTTTTTTGAGCTGCTTTACTTTTAATCACCAGTTTTCTCTTGGCAACTTTCATCTTATCTCTCGTTTGCCTGAACAATGACATTTGTACTTCAACTGGTGATGAAGTTTCCACCAATTTCTTTGGATCATACGCTACTCCTAGCCATCGATTAGTAGTTGGTACTCCCGCTATTTGTACTTCACAAAGTAAAGAAACATAGAAACTTTCATTATACCGTGCTGAAATCGTCGCTGACCGTATAACACCTTCGACTGGACGATGTAATCTCACTTGGATCAGCTCTTTTTGTTTCGGCAGTTTCAAGTACTTATCTTCCAAATAAATCGTTCCTTTTTGATTATTTGTTGTATAAGACTGCCACATACTTTTTTTGTTCTTCAGTTTAGGGAAACTAGCACGCCCCTTGAAATAATTGCGAAAAGCGCGATCTAAATTTAATTGGGCATTTGCTAATGCTAAGCTATCTGCTGATTTTAAAAATACGTATTTTTTTTTTTATGTTGCAGGTGTCATCGAATAATCGATGGCATCTGTTCTCGCATAACTTTCCTGTCGTGCTTTTAACAAATGGTTATACGTAAAACGCACACAACCAAAATTTTGGATGAACCATTCTTTTTGTGAAGCAGTCGGGTAAATTCGGAATTTAAAGGCTTTTAACATAAGCACTTACCTCCTAATTGGTGACAAGTAAGGCTTCCTTTTGCCGTTTTAATTTTTTTGAATAATAAGGTACTTCTTGTTCCGTAGCATAGACAAAATGTTCAGGAGCAATCTCTCTTAATGCTCGCACTTGTCCATCATCTGGCTCCGATTGATATTTGATTCGTTTGCGTTGTCTTTCATGATCAGGATCTGGTAATGGAATGGCAGATAGCAGACTTTCTGTATAAGGATGCACACCATGGTTATAGATTTCATCACTAGTTCCCATTTCCAATAAACGTCCATTGTGCATCACGCCGATCCGATCGCTGATATGTTTTACCATAGACAAATCATGGGCGATGAACAAATAAGTTAATTGGTGCTGTTTTTGCAGATCTTGTAAAAGATTGACTACTTGCGCCTGGATCGAAACGTCTAATGCTGAGATAGGTTCATCACAAATAATGAAGCGTGGTTCGATTGCCAAAGCTCGTGCAATCCCGATCCGCTGACGTTGACCACCTGAAAATTCATGTGGGTAACGGGTACCATGTGTAGGGTTCAGTCCGACGGTTTTTAACAATTCATCTACTTTTTTTGAACGTTCTTCTGGTGTTTTAGCTAAACCATTGACATCGATTCCTTCTGCAATGATATCTCGAACTTTCATTCGTGGATTCAAAGAAGCATATGGATCTTGGAAAATCATTTGGACTTCATGACGAAACAGGCTCATTTCTTTTTTGCCCTTGATTTTCGTGACATCTTTCCCGTCAAATAAAACTTCGCCACCTGTTGGTTCATTCAAGCGAATGATCGTGCGACCCGTTGTAGATTTACCGCTCCCAGATTCCCCTACTAATCCAAAGGTTTCTCCTTCATAGATATGAAAACTGATATCGTTTACTGCATGCACTTCATTTTTCTTGCCAATGTTGAAGTACTGTTTTAATCCTTTAACTTCGAGCAGTTTCTTTTGCATCAATCATTCCCCCTTGGCTTACTTGTTTTTTCTCTTTGAAAATAGCCCAGCGTCGTTTGATTTCTTCAGGTGGATTCACCTTAGGCGCTTGAGGAGCTAACAGCCAAGTCGCTGCTTTGTGCGTTTTTGATAATTCAAAAAATGGTGGTTCTTGTTCTGCATCGATTTTTAATGCATATTCATTCCGAGGATAGAAAGCATCCCCTTTTGGTGGATTCAATAAATCCGGTGGTGAACCTGGAATAGCATATAAGCGATCATTTGTACTATCCAAAGTTGGCATAGAACCCAATAACCCCCATGTATAAGGATGTTGAGGATTATAAAAAATTTCTTCTGAGGTACCTACTTCGATGATCTTCCCACCATACATCACTGCTACACGGTCAGCGACATTTGCTACGACACCTAGATCGTGGGTGATGAAAATGATCGATGTATCTATTTTTGTTTGGATCTCTTTTAGAAGTTCGATGATCTGTGCTTGGATCGTTACATCTAGTGCAGTAGTTGGTTCGTCAGCAATCAGGATCTGTGGATAACAAATCAAAGCGATAGCAATAACGATCCGTTGACGTTGACCACCAGAGAATTGATGCGGATAGCTATTGATCCGTCTTTCTGCTTCAGGAATCCCAACTAATTTTAGTAAGTCTAATGCAGCTTTTTTACCATCTTTCTTCGAGACCTTGTTATGCTTACGTAAAGATTCAGCAACTTGTTTGCCAATCGTCATCGTAGGATCAAGAGAAGTCATTGGATCTTGGAAAATCATCGCAATTTCTTTCCCACGAATCTTTTGCATTTCTTTTTCTGTTTTGCCAACGATATTTTCACCTTTGAATAAGATTTCTCCAGAGTCGATATTTGCGTTGCTTGATAATAATCGCATGATACTTCTAGTCGTGACTGACTTTCCACTTCCGGATTCGCCTACGATCGCCAATGTTTCGCCTTTATTTAAATGAAAATTGACGCCACGGATTGCTTGGACTTTTCCAGCATACGTATCAAATGAGATTTCTAAATTTTTTACTTCTAGAATTTTCGTCATATTACTCACTCTTTCATTTTAGGATCAAAGGCATCACGTAAGCCATCAGCTAGTAAGTTAAAGGCAATCATGATAACCGATAAGGTTGCCGCAGGAATCCATAGCAGATATGGTAGATACAAGAATGTCTTGTAGCCATCGCTAAGCATTGTTCCTAAAGAGGCAGATGGTGGTGTTAACCCTAATCCGATGAAACTTAAGAAAGCTTCAAAGAAAATAGCGGATGGAATACTGAACATCATTTGGATGATGATCACACTTGAGATATTAGGTAAGATATGTTTAAAAGCAATTTTCAATTTAGACTCGCCTAATGTCATTCCAGCTAGTACATATTCTTGGTCTTTTAATTTCATTGTTTGCGCACGAACGATCCGTGCCATCGGAATCCAGTTAGTGATTGCCATTGCTGCTACTATGGAGAAAATCCCTGGTTCAAACACCACGAGCATCAAAATCATCACAACTAAATTAGGAATACCTGAAAGGATTTCTAAGAAACGTTGCATTGCATTGTCCACGCGGCCACCTAATAGTCCTGAGATTAAACCATAAGCCACTCCAATAGTCACATCTAAAATTGCTGCAATAAATGCAATCAATAAAGAAATACGTGTGCCCATGAATAAACGGCTCAATACATCACGACCTAAACCGTCTGTCCCTAAGAAGAAATTCGTATTTGTCGGAACATTGGCTTGTGCATATTTATCAACTAATTCGCCACCTACCATGGCTTTTCCGTTCAACCCATTGATATCGATCCCTGGGATACGCGGAGGCAAGTTGATATATTCCACATTTTGTGCAGTTGGATCATGGGGTGAAACAAAAATCGTTACGATCGATATCAAGATGATGATCGCTAATAAGATCATTGAAACGACTGCCGCTTTATTTTTTTTCAAACGACGCCAAGAATCTTGAATGAAGTTCAATGAAGGTGTGGTGATTTGCTCACGTTCTTCTTCAGTATTTTTTTGTAACGGTAGAAACTCATCTGCAGGAATGTCAGCAATTGTTTCATACTTTTTGGGTATCATTTCCATTTAGCTTCGACTCCCTTCAGAAACTCGGATTCTTGGATCAACTAAACCATAAAGTAAGTCAACTACCAGAATAACGAAAATCAACATAAATGAATAAAGAATAGTTACTGCCATGATCGTTGGATAATCATTCGTCGTGATCGATTTTACAAATTGTTCCCCAATCCCTGGAATCGCAAAGATGTTTTCTACTACTAGCGATCCAGTCATCAATCCAACAGCTAATGGTCCTAAGAGTGTCATCAAAGGAATCAGACTGTTACGAAGTCCATGTTTGAAAGCAATCTCCCAACGACTCAATCCTTTTGCTCGTGCTAATTCCACATAATCACTATGCAACACTTCAACCATCTCAGTTCGGATGAATCGAGCAGAATCCGCTAACGGCGACATAGCTAATGCAATGGTTGGTAAAATCGTATAAGCGAAACCATCCCATTTCGCAATCGGTAATACATGTAATTTAATTGCACAAATATATTGAAGTAATACTGCAAAAACAAAGTTAGGAATTGAACGACCTAAAATCGCGACTAATGTTGCAGAAGTATCTGCCCACGTATTTTGCTTCATTGCGGAAATCGTACCCAGGATCGTACCAATCACTGTTCCGAAGATAATTGCCTGTAGTCCTAATTGTAGAGAAGGTCCAACACGTCCAACTAACAAATGTGAAACTGGTTGGTTTTTAAATTGGAATGAGATCCCAAAATTGCCATGTAATAAATTGGAAAGGTAAATTCCATATTGGACAATAACTGGTTTATCCAGACCTACCTGTTTATTCAGCATTGCGACGGTTTCAGGACTTAAACGTTCTTGGTTTGTGTATGGTGTACCTGGTAATAATTGCATTAGAAAGAAAGTAATCGTTGCAATCAACCAAAGCGTGATGACCATAAAAAAGACACGTTTCAATACATATTTTATATAACTATTCACTACTATTTCCCCCTAGCTTTTGACTTCTGACAAATGTTTCGCTACATTATTAATAATGAACCAAAGATAAAGGAGCAAATGAATGAAGAAAAAATATTTCCCCTATACACTTGCCGGCGTATTGATTATTCTGATCATTATAAAGAATAGCCTGAACCATCAAGTAACACTTATTCAATTATCGAATGATTTATTTTTATGTGCGTTGCCGTTTTTGATTATCGGCGGATTTTTATGGGTTTTTTCCTCGGGTTTCTTTGATCATTTTCAGCGATCCATCTATTTAGCCCGAACAAGAAACCGCAAGAAAAAACCAGAATTTTCTTCACTCTCGTCTGCCAGCTATGGTATGTATACCTTTTGGCTGATCATTGCCGGAATCTTGCTTGCTCTTTCTATCGTATTGCTAATTCTTACATTGGTGCTTTAAGTATCTAATAATCATTAGTTAAGGAGACGGAGATTGGGACACATGTCTCAATCTCCGATTCGCCTATTTTTTCAAAAACAATCGATTATTCTTCTACAGACGTCCATTTATAATCCCATGAAGCGCCAGCAGCATGGTGAACGATACCTTTGATTTTTTCGTTGACTAAGTGCCCTTCTGCTTTTTGATAGACAGGCACAACACCCATATCATCAGCAGTGATAATCTTATTTGCTTCTTGGAAATCATCCCAACGAGCTTGTTCATCTCCTGCATCACGTGAAGCTGCGGCTTTCACTACATCGTCATATTCTTTGTTGCTCCATTGTCCGCGGTTATAAGAGTTTCCAGTTGTAAATAAGTCAGTAAAACTACTTGGATCAGCATAGTCTGCACCCCAACCACCTAGAACAGTATCGAAATCACCTGTTCCTGAGCGATCGATCCGAACAGAGAACGGTACAGGCGTTGGTTTTACTTTCACTCCTTCTAGATTTTCTTGGATCGAGTTTTGGATATACTCAATCACTTTTTTCGTTGCATCGTCATCAGAAGCCATCAATTCAAATTCTAGAGAATCCACGCCAAGTTCTTTCTTCGCTTTTTCCCAGTATTCTTTTGCTTTTTCTTTGTCATAAGTAACTAAATCGCCTGCTTCTTTGGCAAAGTCTTCATTTGAATCTGGACTTTTTGACATATCTGCTGGAATCAATCCAGTTGAAGCCACCGAACCATCACCTAATACTTGTTTCACTAGTGCCTCTCTGTTAATCGAATAAGAAATAGCTTTTCGCAAGTTTGCATTTTTGAATGGAGATTTTGCATCACGTTGATTGAATTCGATATAACTTGTACGAGCTTCTTTTACAGATGTGTATGAAGGATCATTTGCATTTTGTTGTGCTAACTCACCTGAAAGAATAACGTCATCTGCTTGTCCATCTTTAAATAGATTCAAGGCTGTTGAAGATTCTTTTACAACACTTACTTTGATTTCAGACAATTTCACAGTGTCTTTATCCCAGTAATCATCATTTTTTTTGTAAGTCCATTCAGTATCTGTTCCTGGTCCATCAAAATCTGCTAAAATAAAGGGACCATTATAGACAGCTTTGTCACTTGTTGTTGCATAAGAATCCCCATTTTTTTCCACTACTGATTGTTTTTGTGGGAAGAATGATGGGAATGCAAGTAAATACTGGAAGTAAGGTGTTTGTTTCGTTAATGTGATTTCTAATTCATAATCACCAGTAGCTTTGATCCCCAACTCTGATTTGTCTTTTTTGCCAGCCGTGATATCTTCAGCATTTACCACTGGCGCAAATAGATAAGCATATTCAGAAGCAGTTGCTGGATCTACCGTACGTTGCCAACCATAAACATAATCTGCTGCAGTTACTGGATCACCATTTGACCATTTTGCATCTTCACGTAATTTGATTTTATAAGTTAAACCATCTTCGCTGACGTCTGCTAATTCACTCGCACCAGCAGGCTGAGGTTTACTATCTTTGTCTAAGCGATAAATCCCTTCATATACATTGTTCAATGCGGTAAAACTAATCGTGTCTGTTGCTAAGGATAAATCAGCAGTCGGCATTTCTTGAGGTACGACTAAATTAAAAACGCCGCCTCCACTAGCTGATCCTCCACTAGCTGAATCACTACTTTTTGTATCTGTGCCCCCGCCATAACATCCGGCTAATACTAGACCACATAAGGCAACAACGCTAAATGTCCATTTCTTTTTCATTTTTCGTACCCCTTTATCGAAATTTTCAGAATAATTAGTATTTTCTGAGTTGTTTAAGATTTTAATGAATAATTATTAAAAAAGCAATACTTTTTTCTCTTTTTTCAAAAAATAATGAATTTTTCGTGAATTTTAGTCAAGTCCATAATCCTGTGTAAAATACTATACAATGTTTTACCGGTCTCTCATTGATCAAACTTAATATATTTTC
>NZ_QPTY01000046.1:0-15583 GCF_005236045.1 Enterococcus sp. VV15 | reverse complement strand
TTGTGGTTAAAAACATTGTACCGTAAAAGGGCTGTTACATGGCCTTTTATCTTTTACACAATTATATGGACTTTATCGCATTTTCTTTTCCTTAACTAAAAAAATATAACTGATAATTACTACTAAGTTATATACCATTTAATTATAGTTAAATTCGCAATAATAATTTTACGTAAATCGAACACAGCCCATTAAATAGTTCAACTTTTGGAGTTCAATTCATAAAAGGGCTTTTTAATGACCACCAACTGCTTTCTGCTCTATCTCTCTTTAACTATTGAGTCTATTTTGATTTCATCCAACTGTATTCACCTAGTATACTTTGGACCAAAAACTTTTATTACTGTACTTATATTTCAAATTCGGATGTTTTTCATGTATCAAGGTTGCACTTCGTCCTTTTGAGTAGCCCATAAAATTGTAGATACTAATCTTTGGCGGTATTCTTATTAACATATGAATATGGTCAAGCATTGTATGAGCTTCAATGGCTTCAACATCTTTAATCTCACATAATTTACTTGATATCTAACCAATACTTACTCTAAACTTTTATTGCTAAAGCTATCTCGTTCACGATTAGAAACTAACTAAAGTCAATAATAAAAAAGAACAGAAAAAAGATATTTGTCTTTTTTCTGTTCTAGTAATTCTAAAATTTTTCTTTACTAATATTGTTTGATAACAAACAAAGTAAATCTGTTAATTAAGTTTTCAATAAAAATTAATAGAGAATTTTTTTGAACCATCACTATAAAAAACAGCGATTAGATCAAATCCTTGCCAGCCATTTCCAGCTGCACCCAATATCGAATCATCTGCTAATTGCCCATCAGCCCATACATTCGCCTCAAATGCAGTATCAAATAACATACCACTATTTCCAATATAACCATCTACAATTGTTGGTACTTGTGGTGTGCTTGGATTTGTTGACCCATTGTTGCCATCAGTTGAACTATCTTGATTTCCTTCATTATCACCTGGATTTGATGGTGTTGTTTGTCCTTCACCAGTATTTCCATTTGCTGAATCGCCTTGATTCCCTTCGTTACTATCTGGATTTGATGGTGTGGTTTGTCCCCCATCAGTATTTTCTTTATTACTATTATTATCAGATTGTGTTGGTGTTTGAGTTGAACTACCATTATTTTCTAGTATACTTGACGTCATGTTTCCTGAGGTTACTGTTTTTTGATCACTAGCTTGTGCATTATCTTCTACTGTATTCGTTCTATTATTGATTGTTGTTCCTTCTGAAATCACTGGTTGTCCGACTGGTTGAGAAGGATTTACTTTGTCTTGATTTTGGATTGTTGATTGTGCAACTATTTCTCCCTCACGATTTTGAATAGTTACTACATCATCACTAATAATTAATTTGCTTCCTGCGTATATCCAATCAATATCTGAAATTTTGTTTATATCTGATAATTTTTGGATGGAAATATTTGTTGCTTCACTAATTATGCTTAAAGTATCTCCCCAAACAATATCATATTCATAACCATTTTCATTTATATCTTTTTTGATTTGTTCAACTGTACGAGGTGTCCATTCTTGTGCTCCTGCTTCCTGTGTTGTCATTGCTAACGCTACTCCTCCAACAGTCGCTCCTATAGCCATAACTCGTAAAAGTTTCATTTTTATTCCCCCATCTTTTCAAATTATTTCTTTAATGTTTATTTCCCTTTATCTTTCATTAGTTTTTCCTAGATTTTCAATATATATATATTTATTATCTTTACACTCTCCTTTTAGTTTTAAAAAGTTCCATTATTTATCACAATTGTTATTCCCTTCTATGTATATCTCCCTAATGAACATATATTATCAAAAATATCAGTTATTTATTTTTTTCTTATGCACATATGTACCTTCTTTATATTAAAAATATATATAAATAACATTCAATATAATTCAGATATCTAATTTGTTACCTATTGTCTGACTTTTAACAATCACTATTAATTTGCCAATACTATTATGGATCATTGATACCATAGATTCCTTATATATCAAGCTAGTCTCTAGTTGATATATAAGGAAGGTACGGGACTTGAACCCGTGCACCACATTACTGCGGCTCGCCGGATTTCGAGAATAGGGTTTAAAGCTGATTTTAAGTGTTTTTCGCTTATCATCAGCTTTTTAAATAATTGAAATACATCTTTTAATTACATGTATTTCTTTATTAGGGGTACTCTTTTTTATGTTTTATTCGCAACTTAAAATAGTATAATGCTGACCTCTACTAGAATCTCCTTTTTTATTCGTGCCATTAAAAGATACTGTTTAACATATTTAATGTAGAATTATCACGAGTTCTCTATCCTATTAATCATAGAACTTTTGGAATTACAGTACTCTTGAAAACTATCATAATTTATCATCCCGGTATTTTTCCAAAACTCGACTTCATGATTGCTTAAATCTAAAGAAATAAAATGTTTCATCTTATTTCGATATGTTTCGAAAATATTCTGCGTAAATTGTGAAATTTTAAATGAACCATTCAAACTCTCAAAAATATCCTTTGCAATATCATCCGTTTTATTTTCTAACCATTCTAAATTATTCAATTGATTTGGTATTGCCCAAGCAGCATTACTTTTGGTTATAACACTTCCACCTAAAATTTGAATTATTTTCGATATCTCATTAATAACCGTATTATGACCATTAGAACTACAAGTAGAGATGACTACTGTTCGCTTTCCTTGTAGGCTTAAAAAGTGACTCTGGTACGCCATTCGATCAAATAGAGCTTTACAATCACTATTCATCGAGTGAAGATAAACTGGTGAACCAATAATAAAAATATCAGCCTCAGAAATTTTTTTTAGTAATTTATCTAAATCATCTTTTTGCCAACAGAAGCCTTTACTAAAGCAGCTTTGGCACCCTTGATAAGGTTTAATTTGTAGATTATTCGGAGTATATACTGTTGCTTGAACATTATCGTAATGTTCTAGTTTTTGAATTATTTGATTTGCATATTTAAATGTGTTAGATTTGCGATTTCTGGAAGAGATGTATGCGACTATTTTAATCATAATAGTTACGCCTCATAGCGTCCATTACTAATGTAGACCATGCCTATCATTAAAATTGTAACTAGAAAAGCAACAACTTCCTGTGTAATAGTTAAAACTTTAGATGCAGCAACCATCGGAAGTGAATAAAATGGCAGTATTTCAACAATTTTTGAAAATAGTGAATCTGGATTCATAGCAATAATGTTGGTTAAGATATTTGGTAAGAACAATAATAAGATAGAGAGAGCTACATATATTACTGGCGCCCCGATATTCAAAGTGAACATAAAATAACCAATAAGATAGTAAAGTAGTACTACCATAATAAAATTTAAAATAAAACTAATCAGAAATTCTACATCCAAATTGCCAGTAACACCATGTTTTTTTGCAAATAACAAAAATCCTACGCCAATTCCTGAAAAAATTATCCCTATTAGCGAACCAATAATTAAATTGGAAATAAAATAGTTCTTTCGATTTTCTTGACTATTATTAACCAAAGTAATAGTTTTGCTAGTAAAATCCCTTCCGATAAGATACAACGGTTGAATAACAGCAAATAGGAATCCAAGCATTACATAAAAGTTGGAAACATGTTTGATGTTAAACGATTCTGCTCCACCTAATTCCTTAATGCAATAATAAATCGCAAATGCTGGTCCAATCGCCGCTAGAATCCCTAATAAAAACAACCCATTTTTTACTAGTTCCTTGAGGTTTAATCCCACATAATTTTTTATACTAATAATCATATTTTTCTCCTTGATTAGCTAGATTTAAATATCTATCACGTAAATTTTTTGAAGATACAGAAATATCCTCAACTTCAACTTTGATACTCTTAAAGAAACTAATGAACTCACCCAATGATTTCTCAGATTCAATAATCACTTCTTCAGCAATTCTACTTTGGACTTTACCAAGCTTTTGTTTGTCAATAAAACTGATTGATTGTTGAACAGACGCAAATCGAATATTGTAGATGGGGCGAACAATGTTTTTAATATTTTCCTGATCTTTAATAATACCATTCTCAATGAAGGCTACTTCACGACATATTGATTGAACATCATCAAGTTTATGACTTGAAATTAAAACTCCTATGTTTTTCTCTTTTACTAACTTTTGAAATTCGTTTAGTACTAGCTCAGAAGTTTCAATATCCATGCCGTTAGTTGGTTCATCTAAAACAAGGTAATCAGGCTCATTTAATAAAGCTATTCCGAGACCTAACTTTTGTTTCATACCTAATGAGTACTTTTTTACCCTTTTGTTTATAGCCTCTGACATGCCTATCCTATTTAAAAAATCTATTACCGATTCTATATTATTCCCTTTTTTGGAAATGGCAGAGAAATAACTAATATTTTGCAATCCAGTCTTATTGTCATATAACTTTGGGCTCTCAATTAAGTAACCCACATTTTCATTCCCTGTAATTTCACCAGAATCTTGTTTAATTGTTTTTGAGATTATTTTCATCAATGTGCTTTTACCTGCGCCGTTTTTTCCAATTAGTCCGACTATAGTTCCCCTAGGAATTTCCAAATTAATCCCATTTAGTACTCTTGTCATCCCATAACTTCTTTTCAAATTTTGTATTTTCATAGTCATTTTCCTTTCAAAGATAGCTTAAATTTAATAGAGAAGGTATGCTAATTTCTTCTCGCAATTTCAAATATTGTCTACCTCCATTTCCAAGAAAGATATGAGAACATCCATTAAAATAGTTATGTTCGTTTTCTTGGAAAATTACTTTATATCCTTTTTTTATTTCTTGATATCGTGCTTTTGTTAGGTATCCATTTTCTGACGCAATTAGTAAAATATCTTGTATACCAAACCATCCATGGCACAAAGTGTTATCTACAGCTAACCCTTCATCAAGAACTTTATTTATCAAAATATTCACGAGATTTTGTACGTAATTTCTTTCAACGGCACCAATTGATTCTGCTTCAATTCTTGAAAGAATTATTCCCGGTAAACCGTAACAAAAAAAATACGAATCATAACTGTTATTCCGAGTATCTAAATAATTTCCATATTCTTTAGAAAAATAACTATCTTCATAATCTACTAACTGACTTATTAGTTTTCTATCGACATTCTCAACCTTACTAAACCTGCTCAACGCTAATATGATTCCACTTAATCCGTGTCCTAGACCAGCCCCAAGAGAAAAGTAATTATTATTCTCAACATAATCAATAGTATCTTGTACAATTGATTGAGTGAGTGCGGTTAAGTTTTTAACTTTTTCAGTTGTACCACGATATTTTAACAACACATTACTAAAAGCTAATATGAGACCCGATTTTCCAGATAAGAAATCAAAATTATTTAAATCATCGTACTTAGATACTGAGATATCCTCGATTTGTTTTATAATCTCATCGTAATACCAGGAATCCTTTGTAATCTCATGCAATTGCATCAATAGATATAAAAAGCCAGCCAATCCATGAATACCTCCTGAATCGTTGAACTCATGAGTCTTAAATTTGATCATTGTTTTAAGGATGTTTTTTATTGCTTCACTATCATAGTTCTCATCAGAATATACATAATAAAGTAAGTTCGGTGCGTAATTATATAGAGAGGCAGTCAAAGGTATGTGTAAGAAATTATCTTTTCCATTTGATACAGGTAAGTATCTTGTTACGCTACTATCCTCACCATAAGTAAAACTATTCATAAAATTTTTATACCATTCTTTTAGATTCGTTGTCTCTACAATAGAAGTGAAATATGGTGGTTCATAAAACTCATGCCGATCTTTTATAGCAGATATTAACAGGGCTGTTCTAATATTCTCCAGCTCCTTGTAAATATCTTTTTTATTTAAAGTTGTCTCAATCCTGTTCAACAAATTACTATAAATTGATAATTTGAAATAGTCTTTTACTACTTTGCCTTTATTTGAAAAGATGTTTGTAGATTTCAAAGTTGTGAAAAAAAAGGGAATATCACCTTCCAAAAGCTCTTCTTTTTCGACAATTTTAATTTCCTGATTTTTTTTACTAAGATTCTTCTCTAAAATTAGTTCATAATGATTTTGATCCATTAAGTAATATGGGTAATCTAGAATTGACAGAAATTTACCATATATATACGTAGGCTTAACAATCACTCTGACTTTCTCTTCTCCCAGAATACTAGTAATTGTTGACACAAAACTGCCCTTGTTATTGTCAACATAAGATATAAAATGCTTATAATCTTCTTCAATGTATTGATAGTAATCATATGGCTCAACGAGCATATTATTAAGAAAGATTCGGTTCTTTTGATCGCTAAAACTAATTTTTTGTGAGACAAAGTCTATTGTCCCATCACTAGTTATCTCTAACTTTTTACCTTCAAAATAGAAATCATTTACCTCTCCCCCCTTTCCATTGGTGATAGACAAGTTAAGAAATTTTTCAGTACAATGGAAAGGAAATAGCATGCTATTCAATGAAGAATATGGAATACTCGATATCGCATTTTCAGTAGACAATAACCCATTGGCCAAACTCTCAATATCTATTAAGAACGGTACTTCTTCGTTCACAATTACGTTCTCAAAATGCATGTCAGTCGTCGAAAGACAGTAGAAAAGACCCGCGAAAACCCCAATGTTATAATAAAAATCTTCTACTTGTTTAATGCTTTTAACCGACTGTTTAGCCAAAATTTTTTCATGGATAGAATAATTCTCTCCTGAATACACGTAGTAGTAATAATTTGGAATAAATTGTCTGATAAATTTTTGAAATTTTAAATCGATATCTCCGGATCTGGGTTTGTAAATATAGCTATTGCTATCCGTACAAATTAACTCAACTACGAATTTACCAAAATTATGACTATCACCATTAAATAAGATTATATTTTTAATCTTGATTTTTTTTTCACACAGAAATGACGTGCTATTTTCCTCAATTTCTTTCATAAAAGAAATAAAGTATTTCGTTCTTTGTTTTATAAGTTTATCCAGATATTTCATTTCATCACAAAACACATCAAGATAATTATCTTTGATTATTGAGTTAACAAATTCCTCGTAGTTTCCACTGGAATTGACTTCGAGATAGCTATTGTATTCCACCTGAAAAATTCGGAAAAAACGTGGTAACAGGGATTGGATGTATTGTTCATATACAATTCGATTTACATTATGATCAAAAGGTAATTTATTATCATCAAAACAATATTTTTTTAGTAATAGAACTTTTACAAATTTTTCACATACATCAATCTGATTAAGATATTCTTTTTTTTCTTTTTCTTGTATACAAGTCATAATATTTGCCTTCTTTATCCATAAGTTCGTGATGTGTACCTTGTTCCAAAATGGTACCATTATCCATATATATTATTTGATCGCAATCAGTTAAAGTCTCCAATCTATGAGCTACGATAACAATGCTGCAATCAGCTTTTAGAATATTATCCATAACCTTTTTTTCGGTAATATTATCTAAATAGCTAGTACCTTCATCAAAAATTAGTAGTGATGGATCTGATAGTAAGGCTCTAGCTATTAGTAATCGTTGTCTCTGCCCCCCAGAAATATTCTCTCCTCCATCAGATAGGACAGTATTATATTTCATAGGAAAGTTATTTATTTCTTCAGATATACAAGCAGCTTCAGCAGCCTTTATCACTTTAGTTAAGTCATATTCTTGACGGTAACATCGTATATTTTCGTAGATTGAATCAGCTATAAAACTCATATCTTGAGCAACATAGCCTATCTGCTTTGCCATTGCTTTCTTATTAATATCATTTAACGCTAGTCCATTGTAATAGACCTGCATACCTTTATTCCTGTATAACCCCGCCAGAATTTTTCCCAGCGTGGACTTACCGCTACCAGTAGGCCCAACAAGTGCAATTTTTTGCCCACATTTAATTTCTAGTGATACATTGTTCAAAGCTTTTTTTCTAAATTGTTATAACAAAAGTCTAAATTTTTCAGGCTAAAGCTTTCGAAATGGTTAACTTCCTTGATTCCATCATTCTCTTCTTCTTGATCGATTAAATCATTAATTTTATCGATAAAACTACTATTCACTACATATTCTTGATAGATTTGTATGATACTACCCACCATGTTCATAATTGTTAGAGAGTACGTCTGCATTAATACTATTTCCCCAATGTTCAAACTTTCATTAATGGCAAAATACACTCCACTTACTAGAATTAGTATGGGTGTATACGTACTAAAAAACAAAGTACAAACAGACAGTATGCTTAATAAATTTTTTTTATTTTGCTTTACTTCGATTAACTTTTCAAAGTTCCAACTCCATCTGCTATATATTTCTTCCTCAAGTCGAAGGACTTTAGTCAATGACATTGTACTTAATGTTTCTATCTGAATATTATTTGAAGTAGACTGCAAGTTAAATTCTTCTGAGCTTAAAATAGACAATTTCTCTTTTAATATTGAATTTATTCCATGATTTAGAAGAGTAATTAATAAGACAACCATTGCCATAATTTTTGAAATACTTGCTAAATACCCTATCAATATTATTGATAATCCAAAATTAAAAACTAATAAGAAACATTTATTTACCCAAAACTCTTTTAATAAATTAATACTAGCCAGACTTGTGAATAATTCGCCTGTAGTCCTTATTTCAAAAAAGTTATATGGGAGATTAATTGCTTTTAATAAAGTGGATGAAGTTACTTCTCTCTCAGCTTCAATAGAGATTTTATTAGACACCCATTCCTTAATCGAATAAATTATAACGAAAGAGATTGCTAAGTATACGAAAGGCCAAATTATTTTACTCGTAGCGCCTTCAGTAGAAATACTATTAATTACTTTTTTTGTATACTCAGCATTAGCAATCGTTAATATATAGGCCATGCTTGTTATAATAAAATAGAGAAAGATATTGGTCTTTTGCTTCACTAAAATGCCAATAAACAATTTCCATGTTCTTAAGAAGGATCTTTTCTTTTTTTGCCGCCTTTATCCAGGTCCTTCGTACATAAATAGATATTACTAAAATGTTCAAGAAATTCTTCATGAGACAAAACTAACTTGCCTTTAATTGGGTCAAGAATGAAAATTTTATCTTTATCGACTCTATCAAAAACCACAAAGTGCTTTTCATCCCAAAAAAGGATTGATGCACGTTTTAGACTTTTTACTTTCTGTAAGATTTGTGGGGAGGATACCCTGAATATTTTTGCTGATAAGCCCGCATTCTCAAACAAGGATTTCATTTGAAAAATACTAGTTCCATCTCTAATTGAACCTATTGCATTTCGTAAATCTTTATACTCCGTATATATACCATGAAAATTTAAAACCATTTTACAACAGCATATCCCGCATTCGTTTGGAACACTTTGTTTATATAGTTTAATCTTTTTCATTGAACCAGCTCTCTTAAATTAGACATCAAAAAAATCAAACATTTCATCGTAATCAATATGTTGTAGTATTTCATAGCCCCATCCTGCTACTCCAAGCATCAGACCAAGTGACTCTGTGTTAGAAATTATATTTCCTTTCCAGTTAACGGATAAAACATCATTGTAGATACTTCCGAATACTTCTTTACAATCTAACAACAACTTCTTGTCTTTCATTTTCTTAGCATAGTATTCAATCGCTTTCAGGCTCCCCAAATCACCATGGCAAATTGTTGAATTGTTGCCAAAACCAACATTTTTAATTTTCTCAATGATATCTTTGAAGAATTCATCATTTTTGCTGAGTTCTGGCAGACCGAGCTTAACATTTGTTTGTGCAATAAGTTGACCTTGTGGTCCATGGCACCAACCTTTCGAGTATCTATTAGTACCAGGAATTGTTTCCCACAGACCTTGTTGCTTGTCAAAGTTATTATCAATATAAGTAAGAATTTTGCTTGCAAAATTTCTATCGACTAACTTAAATCCAAACAACTCCTCTTCCACTTCTGCAAGACGACTTAATGCAGATATAATACCTGCATTTCCATGAGCATACCCCGTATATGCTTTAGTATTTGAAGTCTTCCAATAGGCGATATCACCATCAATAACTGCATTTCTAAATAGATGATTATACGATAACAAGAGTAGCTCCTTAACTTGATTTGTATATTTCCCCGGATACAATTTCTCTAAGCAAAGCATTGATGATATTAATCCTGCTGTTCCAGTCAAAATATCAAAACTTTGACATTCATCAAATAAACGCCGCATTCTTTCTAATGAAACTGTGACTACATCATTGAAGTTTGGAATTGGAATGTGCAGATTACTCACGGCCAAAGAGATAATAATTCCACTAGAACCATTGTAATATCCAACATTACCATGTTCATATAATTTTTCTTGTTTTAAAAATTCGATATTGTAATTATTAGCTTTTTGAACGGCAACATAGAACGCCTTATTGTTCGTTTTTTTATAGAGATAAGTTAAGTAAAGAGAAATACCTGCATTTCCTAGATATAAGTCATTCCCAACCGGTCCTATTCCGAATTCAACTTCTTCTTTCCCTTGCAAAACTGTGCTAACCCAAGTAATAGTATCTTCTGAACACTCAACTGCTCTATTTACAATCATTTCTCCTATGCCTTCTGCTGTTGACAGCATACTTTGAAGGTTTAGATCTTTCTCTTTTTTTGCAAACTCTATTCCCGTGCTAACATCTTTGTATCGCTTAAGATTAATTGCTTGATCAATTAGTGATACTTGATTAGTCAGGTCATCAGATGTCATCTTTTTAATTTTATTTAATGCATTATTCAGCGGTGTGGAATCACTCAACTTACCTAGATAGTTATTTTCATAATCAGATATGTCCAAGCTGCTTGTATTTGATACAAAGAATGGAATATCATTTTGTTTTAATTGGTTATATTCACTTTTAACAAAATCTAATTGATCCCATCTCTCATACGCAAGTTTACTAAAAAGCACATCCCTATTTGCTTCACTTCCAATGATGTAAATATTTTTACTTAATGAAAGGAGTTTTGAATAGATATATGTTGGACGCAAAATAACTCGAATTTCAAGATTCCCAAATAGTTTTTCAATAGTTGACAAATATTCTTCTCTATTCTGAAGGACTGTTTGATAAAAAAGAATAAATCCTTTCTTCAAGCATTCATTTATGATTTCATAGTCTTTATCAGAGAATTTTGAAACTGGATTGTTTTGGTTTACTTGATTCAGTCCAAAATCTCTAGAATGTATAATTTCACTATTCTGTATATTTAACTTTGAATATTTAAATGGTGAGGCTTTTACTTCTTCTCCTCCAATACCACCAATTTCCAATGAAATATCTTCATTGTTAAAATTCTTAACAATTTTTTTTGGTAAAATCCCAATATCTATTACCGAGGGATCACTTTGCTTCAATAAGTCATAAAAACCTTTATCGTAAATATTCTCATTGATAAAAATATTTGAATGAAATAGCGATTCTAAATCGATTAGCATAGGGTTATTCCCGCAAGCAATAATGTTCTCGTTGTGAAAATCCGTTCCATTTAGTGTATATAAAATACCCAACAAACATCCAAGCTTTTCATAGTATTCTCTAAACTCTGCATTATTTTTCGTTTGAACGTATGGAACTTCTTCAAAATAAGAGTGGTCTCTCCGATTCAGAATAACTAAATCCCTAAATTCATAATTTAAATTAAACCTTGATAATTTACTTAGTAAGCGAAAGAATGCTACATCTAAATCACCATTTCGAGGTTTATAAAAAATTTTTCCTTTACTAAATTTTAAAGCTGCAACAGACTTGCCTTTTTTATGTCTGTCTCCATCGCCTAAAGATATGTCTTCTAATATAATATTATTATATTTTTTAAAATATACATCTTTGATTTCGTTAAAATCAAAGCTTACGTTGTCTAATACTTCCTTAATGTAACTTAGGAATCTATTGATGTTTTCGTTAATTAGTTCAAAGAAATGTGGATAATAAGTTTCACACTCAAGCCGATAACCCTTGGTGTGAAATCTTTTCTTAACAAAGTAGCTGAGTGGATCTTCACTAGTACTAATAACATTGGTCCCATTCTTTTCATCTTCATAAAAGAGTCTAGCTTCGTCTATAATGAAATGACTAAACTCTGAATCCGTCATTTTTTCAAATTGCTTCAGCAACGATATTCTCATAGACAGTTTATCCAAGATGAAATTATACTTTTCTAATAAGTTTTCTAAGCTATCGTTTAAATATTTAAACTCTTTTTCGAAGAAGTCATATTCCTCATTGTTGATAAATTTGTCTTTAGATGTCTCTTCTCTCTTACTAATTAACTTTCTTTCTTCATTAACACTCTGAACCATTTTTGCAATTGTAATGTTAAAAAATCGTTCTAGATGTTTTTTTGTAATATCTGAATTGGCTACGCCTAATACACTCTGCCAATAATTAATTGCTTCGTTTTCATTTAATTTATTCAAAACATTGCTTCCTTTCTATAAAAAGTCATCCAACAGCTACTTTTCAAAAGTCTTCATTGTCTACTGAAAATTAATTACAACTTGGCATACACTCTTTTGTTGCAGTACACCAACCACCAGTATTACCTAAATAATCACTCAATGAAAATGTATTTGTTGTACAACCTGCTTGAATCCCTGTTTCAATATCCATAATTTCTTCTTCCATCATAGGGGACATTTCCTTTAAGTTACCTTTTTCTTGATACGTTTCGAAAGCATCTCTTTTATTCATAATTATTGTTTTTCCTCCTAAGTTTTTTTCTCAATGAAAAGATTTTGAAAAGTAACTGGTGGATGACTTCTTAATTACTATTCACTAATGATTGATAATAACCGTTTTCGTTCAATAAGCTTTCATGATTTCCATTTCCAACTAGACTGCCTTTGTCTAATACTAGTATCTGATTACAATTTTTTATCGTACTTATTCGGTGCGCTACAATAACTTGAGTCTTGCCATTATTTTTGAGCAGTTTGGTAATTTTTCGTTCAGTAAGAGTATCCATCGCACTAGTAGCTTCATCCATTACTATAATCTCAGGATTATTAAGTAATGCCCTTGCAATAATGATTCGCTGTTTTTGTCCTCCGGAGATATTTCTACCAAGTTCTGAAACAATCGTTTCGTACTTCATTGGCATCCTATTGATATCCTCATGTATTTGTGCCATTTTCGCTGCTTTAATTATCTCTGTATCAGAAGAGTTACCATCTAGATCGATATTTTGTTTAATTGATTTATGGAAAACAAACGGATCTTGAGGTATAAAACTCAACAATTCACGAAAGCTATCAGTAGATACCTCTGACATTTTTTTACCATTAATTAGAATATCCCCATCAGTTGGTTGATATAATCCTAATAGAAATCCTAGTAAAGTAGATTTGCCTGACCCTGTTGCACCAGCAATACCTAATCTTTCGCCTGATTTTAAGGAAAAACTGATGTTTTTCAGTGTATATTCTTTTTGCCCAGGATATTTAAATGAAACATTATTGAATTCTAAACTGTCTATTTTTTTTACAGTAAATGTATTTTTAGGGACCGGTAATTCAGTTGCTTGAAATATATCGTTAATTCTATTCATATTCACTTTAAACACACCATACATATTGAATGCATTGAATATGCTACCAACACTGGTAAAAAAAATATTCATTAATCCGTACATAAATAGGACTGATGTAATATCAAATTGATTATTATTCATTATGATTAGATAAAGAAATATTCCTAAAGGAGCAAAACTGATAAAAATCGTATTTGTGGTTCTATATAAATCTGTAAATACAAATCTCTTTGAAAACATTTTGATAGTTTTTGTGTAATTTTCAGACAATAAATCTCGAATCATTTCTTCACTTTTCATAGCCTTTATGGAAAACATTGCCATTAATGATTCATATTCTTGAGATTGCTGTTTTATGGTCTCTGAGACTTCAATTTTTTGATATTGAATGACTTTTTTCCTGATGATATTAAGTACAAGAAACATCAAAGAACCAATACCTAAAATATACGGAATGAAAAAAGGAGACACGATAAATACGATCCCTATAATTGTAATTATCATTCCGAAGTCTAATAGTCCTCTGAAAATGCTATCAATAAGAAATTCTCTGTTTGATCGCATAAGTCCAATTCGATACATTAGATCCCCTGTACTTCTAGTCATATAGAAGGAATAGTCTACACCCAATAATTTTTTCACAAGTTTCCGATATATATGTTCATCCATCTTGATAGAAAAGTTTACAGTTTTTATATTTTTTATTGTAAAAACTACGAAATAAAAAACCAAAAAAAGCAAAAGAGGTAATAATAGAAAAGGATTATTAAAGCTATCCAAATTATCAAACTGTTTTGACATTTGACTCAAGAAAACTGGATTAATTAATGATAATAGGTAACTTATTCCAGCTATAATCAAAAGCACTCCAAATCTGAATATATGTTTTCTAAAAAAATCGTTATATACACTAAAACTATTCTCTTTTATTGAAAATTTTTTTCTATTTACGACTGGATTAGCAAACAAGAATTTTCCACTATACTCTGCTTCGAATTCGCTTAAATCTTCCTTAACTCTTCCAATATCTGGATCCACATAAGTAACATTCCTCGAATTTATCTTTTCTAAAACGACAAAATGGCAATTGTTAATAAAAACTATTAAAGGAGAACCACTAAACTTTTCTAGATCTGAGACATTTGATTTATATATTTTGCATTCATAATTATTTTTTTCTAGAAATCCTCTTAATTGTGATAAATTATGACCATCTCTACCTACTTCAAGGCTTTCATACAAATAGCTCATTGGTATCTGATCACCATGAAACCTCATTACCATATTTACACAACACAAACCACATTCACTTTCCTGTAGTTGTGGAACATAAGATACTTTTTTCATTCAATTACCTCAACTTTATGTTCCACAAACAGCATAAATCACTGTTTATGGAACCACAGAATTTGATTAACTGCATTGAGAAGTACATTTAGTGGTTGGACAAAGTGAGATACTAGCGTCAACAATAGTAGAAACAGCTACACAAGCCCAAGTAGTTCCTCCATTAGTGTCTTCTGATTCAGAGATTTCTTCCAAAATGCTTTCTTCCTCTTGATTGTGTTCAAACTTTTCATTTTTAGTAAACATTGTTTTCCTCCTAAAATTTTTATTTGTAAATAATGATTTTTTATCTCATGCATGATCTTATTTACATACCTATCGTATATCCAAGATAAAAGGATGTGTGTTTTTTCACATTCAATCTTTTTTTTGTCAAAAGCGTAAACCAATAATGTTGATTTGTTCTAACTTAATATAATTCTTTCTCATGCACCTCCCTATTAATATGATGACACAATTTTTTTTGCCCCTATAACCATTGACTAAGTAATTTTGTTATTGTATTATTCTTTGTTTATAAACATATATCAACTGCACTAGTATTCATTTGAAGTCTTTTAGAAGAAAGGAAGATAAAGTCCATATAATTGTGTAAAAGATAAAAGGCCATGTAACAGCCCTTTTACGGTACAATGTTTTTAACCACAA
>NZ_QPTY01000045.1:0-17145 GCF_005236045.1 Enterococcus sp. VV15 | reverse complement strand
TTGTGGTTAAAAACATTGTACCGTAAAAGGGCTGTTACATGGCCTTTTATCTTTTACACAATTATATGGACTTTATCGGAAAGGAAAGTGATAAGATGAAATCTATAAGGAAATACCTGCCTTTATTTGCAATGCTACTTCTTTTTATAAAACCTTTTGTAGCAGTTGCCATTTCTCCACAAGGATCAGTTGAAGAGGTGATCATCAAGAATGGAGAATTCAATGAAGGATTGAAGGATTGGATCGTTTCAAGCCCTGGAGAAAACAACCCGTCTCTGGTAGTGGATAGTAACGGCAATCAATATGTAAAAGCAACGAATGGTGAAACTATCCTCCAATATGTCCAGTTAAAACCAAATTCTACGTATCGATTTGCGTATTACGTGATTGGTGATCCTAACTTTCCAGCGATTGTCGAGTTTGGCACGTTGAATCATGACCAAGGATACCATCTACTGAAGGAAGAAAAGCATTATGACATCTCTTGGAAACAACATGAATTTATTTTTACAACACCAACAGATGAGAATACTTATGTCATTCGCTTTGCTTCGAGTGGCAATGGCGAAGCTAAATTTGATAATATTCAAGCCGCTTGGTTGGATCTGGAGAGTCCATCGATTCCACAAAAATTATTGGTGGAAAGTGTTGCTTCTGATACGGTGAGTTTGTCGTGGAAGGCATCCACAGATAACATCGGTGTAGCCGGCTATCGTGTTTATCGGGATAAACAGTTGGTCCAAGAGGTTCAAGGAGAACAGTTTACTGATACTGGGTTGACGGAAGACACTGAATATACATATGAGGTACGGTCTTTTGATGCAGCAGGGAATCTGTCAGAAGCAAGCAATGAAGTCTTTGCACGAACGAGTGTACCAGTGGATGAGGAAGCGCCTACGATACCTCTGAATCTAAAAATGGAGAATGTGACAACAGATACGGTGAGTTTGTCGTGGAAGGCATCCACAGATAACATCGGTGTAGCTGGCTATCGTGTTTATCGGGATAAACAGTTGGTCCAAGAGGTTCAAGGAGAACAGTTTACTGATACTGGATTGACGGAAGACACTGAATATACATATGAGGTACGGGCTTTTGATACAGCAGGGAATCAGTCAGAAGCAAGCAATAGAATTAATGTAAGAACGAAGGAAATCGTTGATCACAAGCCGCCTACGACACCGATGAATGTAAGGGCGACAGTCGTGACAGAAAACAAAGTGACCTTACTTTGGGAAGCTTCCAGTGATGAAAGTGGCATTAGAAGTTACCTAGTATATCGAAATAGTATTTTGGTCGGTAGTCTTCCAGACGATACCTTATCCTATACAGATACGAATTTATCTGAAAAAACAAAATATTATTATACAATAACCGCCTGTGATAATGCTGGAAATGTATCGGTGGCATCTAAAGCGTTGCTCATCACGACAAAAGGAACAACCCTTCCTCCAATAGTAGAAGAAAAGCCGAAAGAAGAAAAACCTTCTCCAAGCGTGCCTCGACCTCCGCAAAAAGAGAATATAGGCAACTCAACTGTAGATGCTTCTGGTAACAAAATGGAGAAAGAACAAATGGGGATGATAAATCGAGGGAAGAATCGCCCCGTAGATCATTCACTTAATCTAACTGCAGAGGCAATACAAAAAATCAGTAAAATATTGACCAAAGATAGTGTTAAAAATCTACCATTAATTGGCACACAAAAGAATTCACTTGTAAAGATGAGTGGCGTGGGTATAACAGCAATTAGCTTGTGTTTGTTCTATATAAGGAAACGGAGAAAATAAAAAAGATTCTGGGACAAAAGTAAGTAATACTTTTTATCTCAGAATCTGTATACGTATAAACAGTAAGGCAGAAGCATGTTATTGGGAAAATAAGTCACAATTCACAAAATTTCGAAAAGTGATTTCTGTGAATCCGTCCTGATGTTCGGAGTGAAATACTTCTGCCTCGACTGTTTTTTGTCATTCTACTGTTACTGATTTTGCGAGATTACGTGGTTTATCAACGTCTAATCCTCTTAGAAGTGTGGCATAATAGGCAATTAATTGAGTAGGGATAACTGTAGCCAATGGTGTCAATAATGGATGGACTACAGGAAGAACGAGTTGGTCTTGTTTCATTTCAAGTCCCTTTGCCGCAATCACTAATGTTTTCGCTCCACGGCTTTCTACTTCTCTCAAATTACCTCTTGTATGTGATCCAGTAACCGCCTCGCTAATGATCCCAATCACTGGTGTTCCTTCTTCGATCAAAGCGATCGTTCCGTGTTTTAATTCACCGGCTGCAAATCCTTCCGCTTGGATATAGCTGATTTCCTTTAATTTCAAAGCAGCTTCCAGTGAAACAGCGTAATCAGCTCCTCGTCCGATATAAAATGCATTTCGAGTATCTGTCAAATACTCTGCAGCAAGTTGATGCAGTTCATCTTTTTGTGTGATGATCTCTTCCATGGCATTTGCTACAATACCAAGTTCATGGCTAATATCGAATGTTTGTGCATTTTTTAATTGTTTTGTTTCACCAATGCCCTTCGCCAACAGTGCGAGTACAGCAATTTGTGCTGTATAAGCTTTGGTTGATGCAACAGCGATTTCGGGTCCCGCATGTAATAGAAGAGTGAAAGAAGCTTCTCTTGATAAAGTTGAATCTGGAACGTTTGTGATCGTCAGTGTAGGGTGTCCTAGTTCATTGATTTTAACTAAAACCTGACGACTGTCGGCTGTTTCACCACTTTGGCTTAAGAAAACAAAAAATGGCTTTTCCGAAAGTAAAGGCATCGAATAACCAAATTCACTAGCTAAGTGGACTTCTACAGGAATATTCGTCAATTTTTCGAGTATTGGCTTACCTGCTAGGCCCGCATGATAGCTCGTTCCGCAAGCTACGATGAAAATCCGATCACTTTCTTTCGCGGTAGCTAACATTTTTTTATCCATCACAATTTGATGCTGTTGGTTCGTATATGCTTGGATGATTTTTCTCATCACGATGGGCTGTTCATCGATTTCTTTCAGCATATAGTAAGGATATGTGCCTTTTTCGATGTCTGTTGCATCGATCTGTGCCTCGAAAGAAGGGCGATCCACAGAAATACCGTCAATTGTTTGGATAGATATATCGTCTTTTGTTACGATGACTACTTCACCATCTTCGATTTCGACAAACTCTCTAGTATAAGAAAGCATTGCCATTGCGTCGCTAGCAACTACATTGAACCCATCCCCTAAGCCAATCAATAAAGGGCTTTTATTTTTTGCTACGAAGATCGTGTTAGGAAGAGTTCTGTCTATCAATGCAAAAGCATAAGAACCTTTGATCAATTGTAATGCTTTAGTGAATGCAACTTTTGTAGGCCATCCTTGATCTGCGAAAAATTCGATCAAATGAGCAACAATCTCTGTATCTGTTTCTCCAACAAAAGTATCGTTTGCTAAATAATTTGTTTTTATTTCTTCAAAATTTTCGATCACACCGTTATGGACAAGAACGAAACGACCTGTTTGTGAAGTATGCGGATGTGCATTTTCTTCAGTCGGTTCACCGTGAGTTGCCCATCTTGTATGACCGATACCGATGGATCCGATCATTTCATCTGTTAATTTATCCTTTAGATTTTGGATTCTGCCCTGCGCCTTGATCAAGTAATCTGCTTCGTCATTTGCAATAAAGATACCAGCTGAATCGTAGCCACGGTATTCTAATTTTTCAAGTCCGTTGATCAAACCAGGAGTTACATTTTCTAAACCTATCATTCCAACAATTCCACACATAAAAAAACATCCTACTTTCTATAATAATCTCATGAAGAAAGTTTCCAGCTGCATGGATATTTCTTTGTTCTATCTTCACAGATAGTTTTTTTGAATATCCTATAGAGTGCATTCCCTGAGGTCACCCGCCGAAATTTCGATAAACCTCTTCCTCGTCATCTGTCACTACAGATCAGGCGCTATTCCGTTAATGGTCTATTCGAACCATCTTTTAATATTTTTTCTGGAAACATCTAAAATAATAACTTTTTTATGTTGGTTTTGTCAATGTATAAGCAAAAAATATAATTGGTATATATATGGTTGGCGCGACTGGTAAAATTCCTAATTTTAGCTATCATCTTTTTGAATAGTTCGGTACAATAATATTTAAGAAACAAAAGGAGGATAAAAATGGAAGCGCAAATAGAAATCATGACATTGGGTCAGTTAAAACAACGTTTAGCCGAACTTGAAAAAACAAGTGAGATCACTGATGAAACGAAAATATTTTTGGATACAGGTTGGGATAGTATCCAAGAAATCTCTCCTGACGCGTTAGCGGTGGAGGATGCACAACGTTTTGCAGTAGAAGATGAATTGACAAAAGAAAAATTCATTGGTTATGCATTAGAAGAAAAAGCAGAGAAAATGAATGCTGAAGAGAAAAAAGAAAAAGTGATTGTCATCAAAAATTTATATTAGGAGAGAAGTCGTATGAATAAAAAGCGTTGGATAGCCGTTTTGATTGCTGCTGGGTTGTTGGTCATCTCATTAGTCTCGTCAAGTTTAACTAAAGAGAAAGAAGAAACACAAATGACTGACTTGAATAGTCTGCTTTATGGAAGTGATGAATTGACTCCAACTGTGCTTGAAGATGGGGATAGTACAGAAAAAATCGTGAAACTGACTGTTGATGGCACGATAGCCAGTGGTGGTTCATCGGGACTGTTTGCATCAGAAGGATACAATCATGAAAACTTTATGGAACAATTAAAAGCAATTCAAGAAGATAAGAGTGTAAAGGGAATCTTTTTAGAAGTGAATTCTCCAGGAGGAGGCGTTTATGAAAGCGCCGAAATTGCTAAGACATTGAAAGATATTCGTGCAGATCGAAAAATCCCGATGTATGTGAGTATGAAAAATACAGCAGCCAGTGGTGGCTATTACATCTCTGCACAAGCAGACAAAATCTTTGCAACAGACGAAACGGTTACTGGATCGATTGGAGTAATCATGTCTGGTTTGAATTATTCAGGATTATTGGAAAAGCTCGGAGTAAAAGATACAACTGTGAAGAGTGGTGCGCTAAAAGATATGGGGTCAAGTACTAGACCAACAACGAAAGAAGACCAAGAAGTACTTCAAGCGTACATCGATAGTGCTTATAATCGGTTTGTGAAGGTAGTAAGCGAAGGGAGACACAAAACAGAAGCTGAAGTGAAACAGATTGCTGACGGCCGTATCTATGATGGGGCACAAGCGAAAGGAATTGGGTTAGTCGATGAGATTGCTTATCCAGAGGACGCACTAAAAGCAATGCGTAAAGAACAAAAACTAGAAAATGCACAGTTAGTTGAATATTCCGCTAGTTCTACTGGTTTTGCTAATACGTGGCTAGGTTCTAAATTAGCTCAGTTCCAAGGATTAAAAGCTTCAGAAACCAACCAGATCTTGACACTTCTTGAAAATCTTGGGACAGCGGAATCTCCAAAAGCAATGTATTATTACGGAGGTGAGTAAGAATGTCTGAACATTTAGAAGAAGATCAAATAAAAACTGAGCAAGAGCATCATGACCGTCCAGCTGTTGGACCTGATCCTAATTTCTCTCAAAAAGTTCTCCAATCTTTTAAAGAACGTCCTTTGACGGAAAGTGAAATTGAGACGAAACAGAAAAATTGGCAACGGTATACAAAAGAACGACCAGAAGTTCCAAAAGTCAATGATTTCCCAAAGTATTTTTATGCTGGGTTTTGGGTAAGGCTTGGTGCCTTTTTGATTGATTTGTTATGTATAGGTTCAATTACTCGATTGACATTAGGTATCGCTTTGAATCTTGGTTGGATCGATTATGCGGATTCTTACCTAAGTTTCTATGGTGGAGCTGCATTGGTCATTTATTTAGCTTATTTTGTTTTATTGACGAAACTGAACCATGGACAAACGATCGGCAAAATGATTTTTGGTATTCGTGTAGTTGGTTTTGACGAGACAGAATTAAGTTGGTCGACTGTTTTGGTTAGAGAAGGTGCATGCCGATTCATACTAAAATTTCCATTGTTGTTTATAGGGTATCTGCCAGTTATCTTTAGCAAAAGAAAACAGCATATTGGTGATTACTTCTCAAATACGAGTGTTGTAACGATCAATTTGATCAAGGCTTTCAACCAAGAAGTGAATGCATAACATAAAAAAATCATGATAATACAAAAAATATTGTCATGATTTTTTTTATTTGCTACTATTGGAAGCGATGAACTGAAAGGAGGGGGAAGAAGTGGACCAAATTGATTTTCCAGATAAATATGAAAATCTGATGCGTATTGCTCAACAAGCCTTAGCAGACCAGCGGTACACACAGGCGAAAGAACTATTGTTACGGGCACATGACCTAGAACCTAACTTTGAGGTAAATAGTCTGCTAGTCTTTTGTCTATTTGAACTTGATGAAAAACAAGAAGCGTTGAGTCAAGCAGTGCTTCATGAAAGTGAATATCTGGCAAGCGAAGAATTTGCTGGATTTTATTTTGATTTATTGATTGCAAACAATGATTTTTTGTATGTCCGCAAATTGATTGCAAGTTGTACTTTTCCAGAAGAATTTGAACAATCTATTATCAATAAAGTCCAACAAGCAGAGCAATTTTCCAGCCAAATGGAACGGCAAAATATTCGAGAAATCCACCGTTTGGCAGAGTTATTACCCACGATGGAACCGGCTGAACAGTTATTGATGATCCAAAAAATCGAAGAGTTACCCTACCATGAATTTGTTCAGGTAGTAACAAAATTGATCATTATGCCTGAAGTCCAGTTATTGGCGAGAGCGAAGATGCTCGAATCACTGACCCAAGTGAAAGAGTGTCATCCTATTTCGTATTTGACAATCGACGAAACATTAGTCCAATTCATTCCTAAGTTACTGCCTATGCCGGAAAACCAACCTGCTTATCAAGAACTTCGTCGATTAGCAGAAGAATTTGAGAACCAAGACGCATTTTTAAGCACAGTTTTGAAAGAAGAGTTTGCTATGCAATCTGCGCTCGTTTATCCGATCTATGATACATATATCAATGATCCAAACAGCTGGTTCGACTTAACTGTAGCAGTATACCGCAACGACCTACCTGCGGACTACACAGAAGTAGAAATAGCAGAATTCATGAATAAAAGAGCAGGAATTTTGAAAGAAATGATGATCTTACAAGAGGGAATCAGATACTAAAAAGATAAAAAAGTCATGAAAAACGGGGATTCTAGTCACTCAATATGTTTACAATTTGAGAGGGTTAGTGTACTATTTAAAGGTATGCATGAAACGTTTTTGATGTATAAAATGAATTTCTAAACTCGGAGGGAATTAAATGACTGCAACATTTGAAAAAAAAGGCACAAATGATGGTGTTTTAAAATTTACGATTGCGCAAGATGAAATCCAAAAAGGTCTAACAACTGCGTTTAATAAAGTTAAAGGAAACTTGAATGTACCAGGATTCCGTAAAGGAAAAGTTTCTCGTCAAGTATTTAATCGTATGTATGGTGAAGAAGCACTTTATGAAGATGCATTGAATGCTGTTTTACCAGAAGCTTATGAAGCTGCTGTTAAAGAAGCTGGAATCGACCCTGTATCTCAACCTCAAATCGATGTTGAAAGTATGGAAAAAGGCCAAGACTGGGTGATCACTGCTGAAGTAACAGTGAAACCTGAAGTGAAATTAGGTCAATATAAAGACTTAGTCGTTGAAAAACAAGACCGTGAAGTAACAGAAGCAGACCTTGAAGAACGTATCAAACGCGAACAAGAAGCGCAAGCTGAATTAGTGATCAAAGAAGACGCTGCAGCAGAAGATGGCGATACAGTAGTGATCGATTTTGAAGGTTTCGTTGATGGCGAAGCTTTTGACGGTGGAAAAGGTGAAAACTACTCACTTGAATTAGGTTCTGGCTCATTTATTCCTGGATTTGAAGAACAACTTGTTGGTAAAAAATCAGGAGAAAGCCTAGATGTAACTGTGACATTCCCAGAAGATTATCAAGCAGAAGATCTAGCTGGAAAAGAAGCAGTCTTCAAAGTGACTGTTCATGAAGTAAAATCAAAAGAAGTTCCTGAATTAGACGATGAATTTGCAAAAGATGTGGATGATGAAGTATCTACATTGGCTGAACTAAAAGAAAAATATCTTAAAGAATTAACTGAAGCAAAAGAAAAAGCAGCAGATGATGCAAAAGACGAAGCTGCTATCCTTTTAGCTGTTGAAAATGCAGAAATCGTGGATCTTCCACACGTAATGGTCCACGATGAAGTACACCGTTCAATGGACGAATTCTTGAACAATATGCAACGTCAAGGAATCTCACCAGAAATGTACTATCAATTAACTGGTTCTACTGAAGAAGACTTGCATAAACAATTTGAAGGCGAAGCGGAAACTCGTACAAAAACAAACCTTGTGATCGAAGCAATCGCTAAAGCTGAAAACTTAGAAGCAACTGAAGAAGAAATCAATGCAGAAATCCAAGAATTGGCTGATTCTTACAACATGCCGATCGACCAAATCAAACGTGTATTGACAGATGATATGTTAGAACACGATGTAACAATGAAAAAAGCAATCGATTTGATCACTGGTACAGCAACTGAAGCAGAATAATTTTTGCTAGATGAAAATCGAAAGCAGACAGGCTATGATCATAGCCTGTCTCTTTTTCCCTTTCTTAGGGATTATGTAGATTGTTTTGTACTTTTGCTTTTATTTAAATTATGTTATGATAGTAAAAGACTGTAAAGTCTGTGATAGTTTCTTGCATGTTCAAGTGCGAGTTAAGGGGTGAAGACCATGTATGATAATCCAAGTGGTAACGAGACCGTACGTTGTTCTTTTTGCGGAAAGACACAAGAAGAAGTAAAAAAAATCGTAGCAGGTCCAGGGGTCTACATCTGTAATGAATGTATCGACCTATGTAAAGAAATCATTGATGAAGAATTTTATGAAGAAGCTGTACGCGAGTTTACAGAAGTGCCGAAACCAGCAGAAATTTTAGATGTCTTAAATAGTTACGTGATTGGTCAGGATCGTGCAAAACGATCATTAGCTGTAGCTGTGTACAATCATTACAAACGCGTCAACCAACAAGTGCAAGATGATGCTGATGAAGTAGAACTACAAAAGAGTAATATCTGTTTGATCGGTCCTACTGGATCAGGGAAAACATTTTTAGCACAAACGTTAGCGAAGACATTGAATGTTCCTTTTGCGATTGCGGATGCTACAAGTCTAACAGAAGCGGGATATGTCGGAGAAGATGTAGAAAATATCTTATTGAAGTTATTGCAGTCAGCTGATTATAACGTTGAGCGTGCGGAAAAAGGGATCATCTACATTGATGAAATCGATAAAATCGCGCGTAAAAGCGAAAATGTCTCAATTACTCGTGATGTTTCGGGTGAAGGAGTACAACAAGCTTTACTAAAAATTCTTGAAGGTACAGTAGCGAGCGTTCCACCTCAAGGAGGACGTAAACATCCTCATCAAGAATTTATCCAGATCGATACTACGAATGTATTATTCATCGTAGGTGGTGCTTTCGATGGTATCGAAACAATCGTCAAAAACCGTATGGGTGAAAAAACGATCGGATTTGGTAAGAACAATCAGAAATTGTCAGAGGATGAAAGTGTGATGCAACACATCATTCCAGAAGATTTGCTTAAGTTTGGGTTGATTCCTGAATTCATCGGACGCTTACCAGTAATGGCGGCTCTGGAAAAATTAACAGTTGCCGATCTTGTTCGCATCTTGACTGAACCAAAAAATGCATTAGTCAAACAATATCAAAAATTGCTATCCTTAGATGATACTGAGTTGGAATTTGAACCAGATGCACTAGAAGCAATTGCGAAAAAAGCAATCGACAGAAATACCGGTGCGCGCGGCTTGCGTTCGATCATCGAAGAAATCATGATGGATGTGATGTTTGATATTCCATCAAATGAAGCAATCGAAAAAGTGATCATCACAAAAGAAGCTGCTGAACTTACTGGTGAGCCAACGATTGTCTACAAAGATTCTGAGAAAAAAGCTGGCTAAAACTTTAGGCTGTTGCGAAAGTCGTTTATCGCTTTTGCGGCAGCTCTTTCTTTAGTATCGAATGAGCAAATGGAAAAAGCAAAAGGCAGTTTAAAAAGCTGTTGGTCAAACATTGAACGATACAACCAGTTTGACTGATGGTTAGTAGTGTTTAAGGAGAGAAGAGTTATGAAAGTACATCAAGCGGATATCGTGATCAGTGCAGTCGCGCCAAAACAATATCCAGAAACAGATTTACCTGAAATCGCTTTGGCAGGAAGATCAAATGTGGGGAAGTCATCATTTATCAATACATTGATAGATCGCAAAAATTTGGCACGTACTTCAGGCAAGCCTGGTAAGACACAAACACTGAATTTTTACTTGATTGAAAATGCCTTGCACTTTGTTGATGTTCCAGGTTATGGGTATGCGAAAGTATCAAAAACAGAACGTGCAAAATGGGGAAAGATGATCGAAACCTATATCACAACTAGGGAGCAATTGCGTGCAGTTGTCTCGTTAGTTGATTTACGCCACAGACCTTCACAAGAAGATATCCAAATGTACGAATTTTTGAAGTACTATGATATTCCAGTTATCGTAGTAGCTACAAAAGCAGATAAAATCCCTAGAGGAAAATGGAATAAACACGAAAGTGAAATAAAGAAAGCACTTGATTTTGATCATAACGATCAATTTATTTTGTTTTCTTCTGTAACGAAGCAAGGAAAAGAAGAAGCGTGGCAGGCTATTGAAGCGGCAATTGCAGAATAAATAAGTTAAAAAGACTTGTAGTAATTTGATACTCCAGCGAGTGGAGAAATTCAAATTTACTACAAGTTTTTTTTATTTCTTTTTCTTGTCTTTTTTTAAATCATCTTTTGGTTTTAAGAAGCGATCGATTTCTTCCTTAGAAGTAACTGTTTTTTCTGGATCAACCGCAAATGATTCGAATAATTTATCAAGATTATCGGTGCGTTCAAATTTTAAGCCCATTTTGTCCACCTCGTTTGAGAATTTATAGCTTCATTCTACCATGGAATATTTGTAAATGCATTCAAGACTTTAAATTTTAGTTTTTTCTTATATTTGGTTATAATTTAATTATAAAATAATTTGAAAGAGGTGAGAAAGGTATGGAAGAGAATAAATTATTAATGACGATCCAACTGACCGAATTGAATCAATTTGAGAAGAAAAATCAAATTGAGGATTGGCTTGCGTTTATTCGATTGTTGATTACACCGTCTTATTTCCAATCTTCTCATCAAGGAATGAGACCATTCGAATTGAAGAGATTCCAACAAGTGTTACTTCAGGAGGGTCCGCTGGATTTTGGCTGGTTCATCATAGGAAATGACGCAAATGAATTCAGCATTCATTTTGACGGACAAGAAATAGTGATGAAAAATATTTTTCAAAAGCAACTGATGGATAAGCATGTTACTGTCATCCGAGATTATATCAGAACAAAGATGTTTCAGCATGGTGTTTTTGCGTATATAAGACTTTACGATGAATTCGTGTACAACAATACCACAGATATAGATGAACGTTTGCTTATTGAATCGAAAGAAGAAATTCGTCTATTACCAAAAATCAAACGGGCAGATGGAGAAATCATCGTTGATTGTAATCAATTTTCTGGATATGACCTATCTTACAAAGGGTTATGTTTTACTTCTTGCTGGGAAATGTATTACAGTTCCTACTATTATCGTGTGATTCCCAAACAAATCTTCTTGGATGTGCAACAAGTGGAATGGGTCAAAGAGTATGAGAATCAGGTAGTTGGTGTACAGCTTTATCGCGACCCCTTCAATTGGAAAGCTGAAGTCAATCAGCAATTTCAAGCTTACTATCGCGATCAGTTGGGATTTGATCATTTAGCGTGGGACAATGGCGTAGGCTTGTTGAAAACGCCTTTTATAGAATATGCATATACAGACAAAAGTGTTCAGTCTGTTCAATACGAAAATAGAATGATGCAACCTGCTCCTAAGAAGAATGCTACATTTTTTGTTACTAGAAGCTATGATTTTGAAAAAGATGAATATAGAGAAAAAAGGATAAAAGGCGCATTGAACACACAAGCTTACTTTCCTTGGGTGGATGAGCAACGTGCGCAAATGATGTCTTACAAAGTAATCGATCCGAGCATTACACTAGATAACGGTATCCAAGCTTATTGTTATTATATCCGAGAGTACTTGGAAGTAGCGGTAGAGGATGAAAAGTATCAAGAATACCTATTGATTTTACGACTTTATGTCCCAAGTGATATTTTAAAAGTGGTGCCCCTAGATGAGATACGTGAGGAATTATCCGATATCAAGTTCAAAAGATTTAGAAAACGAAGAGGTAGATTGACTTTTGACGTAAAGAAAGATATCCATCATTTGAGAGTAGAGATCTTAGATTATCCTAAGTTAGAACAGTTAGCGACAGCACAAAAAAGTTGAGGTGAAAAAATGGATAAACGTTTATACTATCGCATCATGCTACCTACAGCGTTACTTGCTTTACTCATTTTTTTGATTCCAAGAATACCGATACGTTCAATTTTGGGATTTTTAGTCATGCTTAGCGGACTGGGCTTTTATTATTATACCCTTCACAAAACTAAAATAAGTAAACAAAAGGAAAAAGTCTAATCGATAATCAGATGATTGACCGATAGTGATAGTTAAATAAGTGATAAATAACAGAACGTCGAAGCACACAAAAACTTGTGGTATTCGAACTTACGTGGACGTATTCAAGGTTCTGTGATTTATCGCTTTTTTTGATATATAGGGTGAATTTTGAATGAAATGATTCGTTTATGATTGTAAGAGAATATTTTTGGATGTTTTTGAATGTTTTGTATTGAATTTATAAAAACAATGTGCTACTATTTGTCATGAGGTGATCGTGGAAATGCTTACAGAGGAACGGAGACAGAAAATACTTCATTTATTGGATCAACATAAGATCGTGAAGTCACAGGATCTAGTAAACCTTCTAAATGCTTCTGAATCAACAATCAGACGCGATTTACAGGACTTAGAAAACGATGGGCTTCTTGAACGTATCCATGGTGGTGCAAAAAAAGGACAGCTTTTAGGCTTTGAACAAGCAATGAGCGAAAAAACGCTCAAAAACGTTCATGAAAAACATAAAATTGTCCAAATCGCGGCCGAATTGATCAATGATGAAGACGTGATTTACTTGGATGCTGGTTCAACGACATTGGAAATGATTCCTTATCTACAGGGTAAAAAAATTACTATTGTCACCAATTCAGTCAAACATGCTGCAAGTCTAGTTGATTTACAACTTCCTACGATCATTCTAGGAGGCATGATTAAGTTATCGACGAATGCAGTATTAGGCTCTAGCGTGATCGAGCAATTAAAAGACTTTCATTTCAATAAAGCGTTCATGGGGATGAATGGTGTCCATGTTGAGCGTGGTTTTACGACGCCTGACCCAGAAGAAGCTGCGGTAAAACGTCTAGCAATGGCACATTCGGAAGAAAGTTTTGTCTTAGTCGATCAATCGAAATTCAATCAATTAAGCTTCACTTTTGTCGCACCTTTAGAAGCAGCTACGATCATAACCGAGTGTTGTCCATCAGAATATGCGGAACAATATCATGAACGGACAACAATTAAGGAGGCTATACAATGATTTACACAGTAACATTGAACCCGTCAATTGACTTTATTGTAAAAGTTGATGGATTGAAACTAGGTGATTTGAATCGAATGAAAGAAGACTTCAAACTACCTGGTGGGAAAGGTATCAACGTATCAAGGATCTTGAAAAGGATGGACACGGAATCGACCGCTCTTGGATTTTTAGGTGGATTTACCGGCAATTTTATTTCTGAATGGTTAAAGGAAGAGCAAATCAATACAGCCTTTACCAACGTCCAATTTGATACACGAATCAATATCAAATTGAAATCGGATACTGAAACGGAAATCAATGGGTTAGGACCAGTTCTTTCTGAAAAAGAAATTGAAGATTTAAAACAAGCGATGAATAATGTAAAAAAAGGCGATATCGTTGTTTTGTCAGGTAGCACACCAGCAAGTTTAAGAAACGGATTTTACCAAGAATTAATTGAGATTATCCGTGGAAAAGAAGCAGAATTTGTGATTGATACAACAGGTGATGATCTTAAAGATGCTTTAGCAAAAAGACCATTACTAATCAAGCCGAACAATCATGAATTAGCTGAACTATATCACACAGAATTCAAGAGTATCGAGGATATCCTTCCATATGGAAAAAAATTACTTGAAGAAGGTGCTCAAAACGTATTGATCTCTATGGCCGGTGATGGTGCTTTACTCTTCACAAAAGATGGTGCGTATCAGTCGAATGTTTTAGTACGTCCGTTGAAAAATTCGGTAGGAGCAGGAGATTCAATGATTGCTGGTTTTATTGGATCTTACAGCAAAGATCAAGATGCAGTTGAAGCATTCAAATGGGGAGTTGCATGCGGAAGTGCTACAGCATTCTCTGATGATTTAGCAACAAAGGCATTGATCGATGAATTAATACCAGAAGTTGAAATTACAAAAATTGATTGATTTCTAGGAGGGTTATCATGAATATTAAAGACTTAATGGTCAAAGATGCAATGATCATGGACCTACAAGCGACTGATAAAAAAGGCGCAATTGATGAAATGGTCCAAAAAATGTATGAAGCAGGTCGTATTTCAGATATTAAAACCTACAAAGACGGTATTTTAGCACGTGAAGCACAAACATCAACTGGTTTAGGTGATGGTATTGCAATGCCTCACGCAAAAAATGCAGCTGTCAAAGAAGCAACAGTTTTATTTGCCAAAAGCAAAAAAGGTGTTGACTATGAATCATTAGATGGTCAACCAACTTATTTGTTTTTCATGATTGCTGCACCAGAAGGGGCAAATGATACTCATTTACAAGCATTAGCAGCATTGTCCCGCCTTTTGATCGATCCAGATTTTGTCGGTAAATTAAAACAGGTGGAAACACCAGAAGCTGTTCAAGAATTATTCCAAACAGCGGAAGAACAAAAAGAAGCAGAAGAAAAAGCTGAAACAGAAGCTCAAGCAACAGAAAAAAGTTTAGATCCTAAAAAGAAATATATCGTTGCTGTCACTGCTTGCCCAACAGGAATCGCTCATACGTATATGGCAGAAGATTCACTTAAGAAAAAAGCAAAAGAAATGGGCGTTGACATCAAAGTTGAAACAAATGGTTCTGAAGGGATCAAGAATCGTTTGACAGCAGAAGATATCGCTCGAGCAGATGGGGTCATCGTCGCTGCAGATAAAAAAGTCGAAATGGATCGTTTTGATGGGAAAAAATTAGTCAATCGACCAGTCAGCGATGGTATCCGCAAGCCAGAAGAATTGATCCAATTGGCAATCAACGATACTGCCCCAGTTTTCCATGGAGAAGGAAAAGATGGTGCAGCAGATGAAGGAAATGCTGATGGCACAGTTGGTCAAAGAATCTATAAAGATTTGATGAATGGTGTTTCTCATATGTTACCGTTTGTTATTGGTGGCGGGATCGCAATTGCTCTTTCATTTATGATTGATCAATTCATGGGTGTTCCTCAAGACCAATTAGCAAACTTAGGGAATTATAATCAATTAGCTAGTTGGTTCAACCAAATTGGCCAAGCTGCATTTGGCTTCATGTTACCAGTCTTAGCGGGATTCATTGCTTCAAGTATTGGTGATCGTCCGGGATTAGTTGTTGGTTTTGCAGCTGGTGCTTTAGCAAATACTGGTGGTGCAGGATTCTTAGGTGCATTGATCGGTGGTTTCATCGCAGGTTATGTGATCGTGTTCTTACGTAAAGTATTCAAGAATTTACCAAAATCATTGGATGGGATTAAAACGATCCTATTTTACCCAGTCTTTGGTTTATTGATTACCGGATTCTTGATGTTGCTGGTCAATGTCCCTATGAAGGCGATCAATGATGCGTTGAATAGCTTTTTGACTGGCATGAGTGGTTCAAATGCCGCACTACTTGGTGCTTTGCTAGCTGGAATGATGGCAGCCGATCTTGGTGGACCAATCAATAAAGCAGCGTATGTATTTGGGACAGCGACTTTAGCTACAACTGTTGCAACTGGCGGAAGTGTAGTCATGGCATCTGTTATGGCAGGTGGTATGGTTCCACCATTAGCTATTTTCGTAGCAACATGTCTATTCAAAAATAAATTTAGCAAAACAGATCAAGATGCTGGTTTGACAAACATCATCATGGGGCTATCCTTTGTTACAGAAGGTTCTATACCTTTTGCAGCCGCTGACCCTATTCGTGCTATTCCAAGTTTCATTATTGGTTCAGCCCTAACTGGTGGCTTAGTTGGTGCATTGGGAATTAAATTACTTGCACCACATGGGGGTATCTTCGTTGTTTTCCTAGTAAGTCAACCAATCATGTATCTTGTATTTATTGCTATCGGTGCAGTTGTTTCCGGTGTGATCTATGGTCTATTGAGAAAAACACCCGAATTAGCAAAAGCTTAAAATCAGTTCTAGTAACTACTTGGTTTCCTTTATTGAGGAAATCAAGTAGTTTTTTTGTGCAAATTTTTGACGGTTTAAAATGTGTGTAGTATCATTTTCTTATAATCGAAAATTAATAAAAAGCATTGGCCAATAATGATGAATTTCTCAATTTTGAAAAATTTAGAATTATTTATATTGCTGAGAAAATCTTCGTGAACACATAGTATATCTATAAATATAGTCGAAAATGCTATTTGGAATATTGGTGTTTTTTCGTAATAAACAAGAACATAAAACTTAGTGGAGAAAATGAAACCGTTCCTTTTAGTTCGAAAAATGAATAAATGTTATAATTTGATGAGAGTGATTGAGAAGAGAAATCTTTACATTGAAAGCAACCAGTAAAGATGAAATCAATTAGAAAATGACGATTCATTTTCGTGGAAAATATAATTATCTTTAGTATATAAGTACGTTTAAATTCAAATATGTTCGAAAGTATGAAGTCAAGTCCATAATCCTGTGTAAAATACTATACAATGTTTTACCGGTCTCTCATTGATCAAACTTAATATATTTTC